>CALRZK010000605.1:0-3223 GCA_943372615.1 Bradyrhizobium ivorense
GTTGCCACGCCTTCCAGCGCCCAGCCGTCACCTTCGATCACATCGCCGTCGCGCACCAGCACATCCGGCTTGAAATCGCGATCGGCGCCGGATTCCGGCGAATGCTTTTCGCTCTCGAAGCGCGGGCGCGAGGCACGGTGCGGGCCTTCTGCGTAGACGGTCGCGCCGGTGGCGGCCTTGATGCGCTTGGTATTGGGTGAATGGTCGCTATGAGTGTGGGTGACGATAATATGCGTCACCGTCTCGCCCTTCACAGCGTCAAGCAGCGCCTGTGCGTGGGCCTCGTTGTCCGGACCGGGATCAATGATCGCGACCTTGCCGGTGCCGACGATGTAGCTGTTGGTGCCAGTGAAGGTGAAGGGCGACGGGTTATTGCAGAGGACACGGCGCACGCCGGGGCGCACATGATCGACCACGCCGGGCTTCAGCGAATAATCGCGATTGAACGGGATATCGTCGTTGTCGCTCATGGTCGGTCCTTCCCGGCGTGTTGTTGCTTGATGACTAGCAAGGTGGCGGCGGAATGCAAACGGCGGCGGGGCGTGGGTGATATGCGCGGCGCTTCCCTTCTCCCTCTCCGGAGCGAAGCGAATGGGGAGGGTGGCCTGAGCGCAGCGAAGGACGGGTGGGGTCTCTCCCCACGCTCCTTCTTCCGTGGGGAGAGACCCCACCCGGCGCTACGCGCCACCCTCCCCGCTGCGCCGCGATGCGGCTTGGGGGAGGGATGCCATCAACATCACCCAAAACAAAAATGCCCGGCGTTAGCCGGGCATTTCGCAACACTGACAGCGCGCGCGTTTAACCGAACGCCTGGATCCCCGTGATGGCACGGCCGAGGATCAGCGCATGGACGTCGTGCGTGCCCTCATAGGTGTTCACGGTCTCCAGGTTCTGCGCATGGCGCATCACCTGGTATTCGATCTGGATGCCGTTGCCGCCATGCATGTCACGGGCGACGCGAGCGATGTCGAGGGCCTTGCCGCAATTGTTGCGCTTCACCACCGAGATCATGTCCGGGTGGAAATTGCCCTCGTCCATCAGACGGCCGACGCGGAGCGAGCCCTGCAGGCCGAGCGAAATCTCGGTCAGCATGTCGGCGAGCTTCTTCTGCACCAGCTGGGTAGCGGCGAGCGGACGGTTGAACTGCTTGCGGTCCAGCGTGTACTGGCGGGCGCGGGACATGCAGTCCTCGGCAGCGCCGAGCACGCCCCAGGAAATGCCGTAGCGGGCGCGGTTGAGACAACCGAACGGACCCTTCAGGCCGGAAACATTCGGCAGCAAGTTCTCTTCGGGAACGATCACGTTATCCATGACGATTTCGCCGGTGATCGAGGCGCGCAGCGAGAGCTTGCCACCGATCTTCGGCGCCGACAGGCCCTTCATGCCCTTTTCGAGCACGAAGCCGCGGATCTGGTTGTCATGCGCGGCCGACTTCGCCCACACCACGAACACGTCGGCGATCGGAGCGTTCGAGATCCACATCTTCGAGCCGGTCAGCTTGTAGCCATCCGACACCTTCTCGGCGCGGGTCTTCATGCCGCCGGGATCGGAGCCGGCATCGGGCTCGGTCAGGCCGAAGCAGCCGACCCACTCGCCGGTGGCGAGCTTGGGCAGATACTTCTTGCGCTGCTCTTCGCTGCCATAAGCATAGATCGGATACATCACCAGCGACGACTGCACCGAATTCATCGAGCGGTAGCCCGAGTCGATACGCTCGATCTCGCGGTTGACGAGGCCATAAGCGACATAGCTGGCATTGGCGCAGCCATATTCTTCCGGCAGCGTCACGCCGATCAGGCCGAGCTCGCCCATCTCGTTAAAAATTTCGCGATCGGTGTGCTCGTTGAGATAGGCGTCGGTGACGCGCGGCAGCAGCTTGTCCTGGGCATAAGCGCGCGCGGTGTCGCGGATCATGCGCTCATCTTCGGTGAGCTGCCCATCGAGCAGGAACGCATCGTCCCACTGAAAATTCGCAGCGGGCTTGTCCTTACCCTTAACGCTCATCGAAGTCCCTTTCACATCTTGATTAATCGGCCGCGCGGGCTTTTTGTTTCCTTGCCGGCGCGTGATGTCTCACACAGGCCATCGCCGCCGAAGCGGCTCTGGCCTCTGTGGAATGCGGTATTTTAGGTGTTGGACGTTTAGCCTTCAAGCTGTTCGTTGCAGGCGATCTCGATGCCGAAACCCGACAGGCCCTTATAGTCGTGTGCCGACGAGGTGAGATGGCGGATCGAGGTGACCCCGAGATCGCGCAAAATTTGCGCACCGACGCCGATTTCCCGCCACTGCCGGTTGCGGTCGGCTTCCGACGACGTTGCGAGCGGCTCGACGGGAACACCAGCGGCACCATCGCGCAGATATACCAGCACACCGCTACCGTTCTTCTTGAAGCGCTCCAGGATGGCGTTCATCTTGGCCGGGCCCGAGAAGACATCGCGCACGATGTTCGGCTTGTGGAAGCGAGTCAAAACATTCTTGCCGTCACCGACGCTGCCATAGACGAAAGCCACGTGGTGGATCGGGTCGAACGGCGAACGGTAGGAATAACCCTGCAGCGAGCCGATCGGGCTGTCGGTGGTGAAGGTCGAGACGCGCTCGATCAGCTTCTCGCGCGCCTGACGATAGGAGATCATATCGGCGATGGTGACATGCTTCAGCTTGTGCTTGGCGGCGAAATCGACGACCTGCTGGCCCTTCATGACCGAGCCATCGTCATTCATCAGTTCGCTGATGACGCCGACGGGCGACAGGTTTGATAATTTGCAGAGATCGACCGCGGCTTCGGTATGGCCGGAGCGCATCAGCACGCCGCCATCCTTGGCGATCAGCGGGAAGATGTGGCCGGGGCGCGCGAAGTCGTTGGCGCCGGCATTGGGATTGGTCAGCGCGCGGCAGCAGGAGGCGCGCTCTTCGGCGGAGATGCCGGTGCCGTTGTCGGGCTTGTAGTCGATCGACACCGTGAAGGCGGTGGTGTGGTTGCTGTCGTTGTTCACGACCATCGGATCGAGCCGCAGGCGGCGCGCGTCCTCGACGGTGATCGGCGCGCAGACGATGCCTGAGGTGTGGCGAATGATGAACGCCATCTTCTCCGGGGTGCAGAACTGCGCGGCGACAATCAGATCGCCCTCGCCTTCGCGATCGTCGTCATCGGTGACCACGACCATCTCGCCAGCGGCGAACGCCTTCAGAACGTCGGAAATCGGATCGGCCATCGGGGTGCTCT
>CALRZK010000606.1:0-3222 GCA_943372615.1 Bradyrhizobium ivorense
AATTGAGCGACCATGCCGGGCAACGGCAGGCGACGGGGCGTCCCACAGAGAAACGGAATCCACTCGCAGTCAGTAGCGTAAAGCGTTCTGGAGTTAGCTGCGATGCGTGCGAAACAGAGTATCCTTGGCCTCGTTGACCCGAGCCGCGAGGTACGTCGAGCCCCCCTGGTCGGGATGCAGTTTCTTCATCAGGGATCGGTGAGCACGGCTGATCTCGTCGCGCCCCGCCCCCGGCTTCACGCCAAGGATCTGATAGGCCTCCTCGTCCGACATTTTGCCCGACGCCGCGCTCCGGTCATTCCGCCCTGCCGCGTTGCCCTGCGTGTGCTGACGCCAGCCGGGAAACCTGCGGTCAAGCTCTCGTTCGGCCAGCCCGCCGCCGAACGGCGCCCAGCCCAAAAGGCCAGCGCCAAATAACCCGATCGGAATGGCGACCCAGAACTCGCCTTTCAGCCCGGTGAAAGCGGCAGCGGCCAGACACACCACGCCGCCTGCAAGTTTCCCTGCGCGCGCAAGCATCGCAGGGTTCGCGGTGCGAAACATCTGCAGCAGCGTATAAAGAACGAAAACGGCGACAGCGCCGGCGATCAGTGTGGCCATGCGCGATCAATAGTCTGTTGGCGGCGGAGTTGGAAGCGGCGCAAAGGAACAGTGGGCACGCCGCACATCTCATTGCGGGCGCCTTCAAAAGCCAATCGAAGAACGATCCCG
Source organism: Bradyrhizobium ivorense (assembly GCA_943372615.1). Lineage (GTDB taxonomy): Bacteria > Pseudomonadota > Alphaproteobacteria > Rhizobiales > Xanthobacteraceae > Tardiphaga > Tardiphaga ivorense_A. The sequence goes on from CALRZK010000606.1 coordinate 712, forward strand.
AGCCATATGGATCACAGTAATAACTGCGATCTCACCCACGCCTTTGCGAATTTCGTAGATGACAAGATAGGGCAGTCCCGGAACGACCAATTGGCGTGTAGCCCGATGCCGCCCCTTTCGGCCCCGGCCCGGAAAGCGTTCAAGTCCTTGCGCTGCACGAACGATGCGATCGATCACACTGTCAGCCGCCGCAGGACTATCTCGTTCGATCCAACTGCGAATGGCTTGAAGGTCGGAGACTGCCTTGCGATCGAAGACAATCTTCACGACCTGCCCCGACTAGTCCTGAAGCCCCAAAAGACGCCTGGTTTCTTCATAAGAGACGAATGTTCGATCAGGATCGGCAATGCGGCGGCTGATCTCCGCCAGTTGCTCATCCGATAATTGAAACTCGTCCTTACTATCCAGATAGTCGATCAGAGCATAAGCGGCCTGTTCCTGCTCCTCAGCAGACAGCTGCTTCACTTTCGCGATGGTCTGATCAAACAGTTCTGACATGTGCTGAACCTAACACGCGGCAATGCCCGCGTCAGATCAATTCACGCTCGGCGTATACTGTGCGAGTTTGCCGGGATCGGTGACCATGCTCTGCTGGGCCGGCGGCTTGGCGGCCGGCTTCTGCAGGATCTGCGGCTGGCCGCTGACCGGCGACAGCTTGTTGTCGTCGTCCAGGAACTTGGACAGCATGCCCTGGATCTTCTCTTTCAGCGCAGTCGGACCACGATCGCTCATGTCGTTATGCTGCGCGCCGGTATCGACCACGGTGATGCCGGCCTTCTCGCAGACATCGTCATCCGGCACGACGCCCGGATCAGGCTTGAACATATTGTCCTTCGAACGGAAGGACAGGATCTTGAACTTGCCGTCGGTCATGAACGGGACGCGCAGATTATCGAGCGTCACCACCTTCTTGACCTCGTCCGGATATTCCTTGGCGAAGAACACCGAGATGTCGCCGCCATTGGAATGACCGACCAGCGTCAGATGATCGAAGTCCGAATTCGGCTGAATCTTCTTCAGCTCCTTGACGGCGAATTTGATGTTCTCGACGCCGCGCTCATAGACGGGCAGACGGCCGACATATTGCTCGCCGACCTTGGTGACGAGCGGCGCGTCAGTAGCCAAGTCGTGCTGAATGCTCACAGCCATGTAACCCCGCGCAGCAAACACGTTGGCGAGGAACGAGTATTCAGTGAACTTGACGGTGTTGCCGTGATTGAGGATCGCCACCGGCAAGGTGATCATGCCGGCATTGGCCTGCATTTCCTTGTCGCGACGAACGGCGATGTCGACCTGGATCGGGCGGCCGCGTTCGTTGTCCATGAAAGTCAGAGTCTCATGGCGGATCGCCCACTTGCTCGCGGTGAAATACGCGACAGCGGTCAGTACGCAAACCGAAAGCAGAATCAGTAATCCGCGTTTCATGTTCGGTCCCTCGGCATGATCCCTTCAAAGGGCGCTCGCCGGTCCAGGCGACGATGATTGTGATCGGTGGATGACAATGACCGTGCTTGAACAGCATATATGTCACAGCTCAGTGACAGGAAGGCTAAATATTGTGAATCCAGAGCCGTAACATTGTGCGCCGCAGTCCTTTCTTGTGCAGTTGCTAACAAGAGCGATGACGAATTCTGCGGATTTGAGCACGGCCCGGCAAGGGAACAGCGTCCCAAATTCCGCAGCATCACAACGACAAATCAACTGCCGAGCAGCTCTCGCGTTCCGCGATTCCGTTTCATCCTACCCACGGAAACGGAACAACAAGCCAAAGAACTGGATAAAACTTGATACAATTCAGTCGCTTATGGCCGCGACCGAATTAGCTGCCGATGATGTCGTGCAGGTCCAGCGGCTTGTCCGATTGCGCGGCCCATTCGGCCCGGTTGGCCGCCCGCCGGCGGCCGCGCTCATCGAGTGGTAATTTGAGCTTGCGGAGCAGCTCCACCACCTCTTCCCGGGCGGTGACATGGCCCATGCTCGGGCGACGACCGAGGGTGGCCTCGTTGAGGTCATCCAGCGCTGTCAGCCCGCGCGTAAAGAATTCGCGATACATGACCCGCTCGGCCAGCCCGTCCACCGGGCGGAAACCGAGTCGCGAAGCGAGCTCGTCGAGGACCCCGGCGACCAGCATCTTGTTGCGGGAGCCAAGCATGGAGAGACGGTTGCGCACCACGATCCAGTCGGTCGAGGAGCCATCGTGCTGGCGGCGTTTGCGCCGGGCGTCGCGCGCCATCTGGGCGTAGTGGCTCTCGCCCGTGACTTTGTAGTTGGCGGGATCGACGGTGCCGAGCACATCGAAATCGAGAAAACTGTCATTGATCGGCGTGACCAGCGTATCCGCCATCGAATGCGCCAGCCGCATCAGGAAGGTGTCACTTCCCGGCGTATCGATGACGATGAAATCGAAGTTGCGCTCGACCGCAGCCATCACCTGCACGAACTGATCGAGTTCGAAGGATTCGTTCTCGGCGATCTGCATGCTGTCGCCGAGCTTCAGGCAATGATGCTCCG
>CALRZK010000607.1:0-3215 GCA_943372615.1 Bradyrhizobium ivorense
GAATTTACCCTGTTGCGACATAAGGAACGGCCACTGTCAGCCGTGGCGCGGGCCTTCGAGACCTTCTGCCGATCTTTCACGGCGTGATGGCTTGTGTCGGGCTGACTTGCAGTCCGATCGCATGGAACATCTGGACGCCTTCGCCGTTCTCCGGTGTTGAGAATGTGTAAGATTGCAAAGTGCATGTCCTGGTCCGATCGATTTACCGACCCCATCCAGATTCCGAATGGCGACCGTATTGAGACGCTCCGCGATGCGGGCGCCTATATCGCCCGGCTTCCCAATTGCGAATACAAGACCGACGCATGGCGCACGGCCACGCATCTGCTGATCGAGGCCGCAGAAGGTGCGGTGTCGATCGAACTCGCGCGCTTCGCGATCCTGCAGGCTTTTGCTGTCGAGCGCGAGAAAGAGGCGCTGGCGAGCTGAAGCCGCGCAGCGCGATACCAACTACACATCGCCCGTCGCCGCGGCTGCTGCAAAAGCACGATCAATGATCGCAAGCTTCACGGCTTGTGCCGTGGCATATTCCCGCCAGAAACCATGCGACACCCAAAGAGTGGAGTGGTCCGCTCTGCCGGTCCAGCCAAGGCTGCCCAGCAACTCGGCCTCGCGCAGCTTGCGCATGAGATGACTGCGCGACAGCACGAGCCCGCTCATCAGCGAATCCACCGAGGTGATGCCGGTCATGATGCGCTCAGCGACCGGATCGATCTGCGCGATACTGCTCATGACGCGGTCCATCACGACGCCGCCGCCATTGAGCCAGGTGAACAACGCGAATGTATGCACGGGATCGCGGATAGACGGTGTCGTCAGCAAGGCATCCGCGATCAACGGCTGAACACGCGCCAGAATGTCCGCGTCCGCGTGCAGCATCTGCAGCCGCGCGCCGCCGTCGAGACCATCGAGCGAAGCCAGATGCAGCATCAGCCAGCCGGCGATCTGCTGCAGGCTTTCGTCGCAGGGCATCACGGGCCGCGTGCGCTTGTCCTGCACCTCCTCCACCGGCAGGGCCAGCCCGTATCGCACCATTTCCTTGAGGAAGGCGTCGGCTGTATTGCGGCTGGCGACCTCGTGCTGCGCCACCAGTCTCAGGAAGTCGCTGCACACGATGTGGCGATGCGGGCTTCGAAAGTAGAGTCCGAACGCCGCCTGCGCCATCAGCCAGCGTTGCTGGGTGGCGAAAACGGACGACCGCCGCGGATCAGCCTCGAATGCGCCGCTCAGCGCGCCGGATTGCTGACGGACGACGTCCGGCAGCCGCGCATGATCGACGATCTGATCGAAACTCAGGACGACATGGACCATGTTCTTACACGCGATCCTCAATTTGGGCAGCGCGCAGATGGCATCACTTTCAACTTTGGCAGCTCAAGTGTCTTCAACGGCTTGCGTGTTACTTCATCAGATCAAGAGCCCTGTTCAGCACCGTCGCGCGCCAGGGCAACCGACTCGTGCAAGCGGTATCGCTCATCCCGGCGACGATGTCGTCGCTCCGCATGCGCGCAGCCCCTCATATTTGCTGAGAAAATTCTGATATTTTTCTGAAGCGCCGGATATTGCCCGCGAAAGGCGATAAATCGGCTGCGTCACGCAGGTGCGGGGATCGACCGCTCAACCGGCGACGTCATGAGACGCTTTTCTGCAAGTTTCTCAAGGTTCGGCGCACTCTTCTCCGATCTGGTCCCGCTCAGCCCTTCTCAATCCTTGGGCAAGGCGTAGCGCAGCACCCGGAGCACATCTTCATCCTCCAGCGAAATTTCCAGAACCTGATTGACAAGATCATCGTTGGCGCCGAGTTCGACCAGCGCCTGCTCGAACAGTTCGATCTGCATGTCGAGGTCCATGCCGGCTGGGCCATTAAGGCAAATCAGCCCGGCATGGATAGCGACATCGGCATACTGGCCCTTGGAGCCGAGCTTATCTTTCGGTCCCCGGAAATCCACCGAGTTCTTGGTAACGAATGTCCAGTCTCCGTCGAGAATGATCGATTTCAACTCCCAGTCTTTCAAGCCGGCCAGCTTCATCCAGACGACATGGCTGGTTTGGCCATATCCCTTGCCCAATGCCAGCTTCGCCAGTTCGGGACTGAGGCATTCATCGACGAGAAACTTCATCCCGCCTTCCTGATACGAGGAACGCGGCGATCGGTAATGATGACCGAGCCTTCGGGAAGATCGGCAGAAGCCCGCGGGCGACCACGTAACGGATTTGCCTCCGCGTAGATCGCGGCGAGCCTGACTTTCTCCGCGTCCAGACTGGGCCAGGCCGCAAAGATGCGCTCCATCGCATGGCCGGCGGCGACAGATGCCGCAACATCATAGACCGGAACACGGGTGCCGCGGATGACAGGCGCGCCACCGAGAATGTCGGCTGAAGCCGAGACGATCTCCCGCGCAGCGGCGAGATCGTTCAGTCGCTCGCTGGTATCCTTCATGAACGGCAGCAGGTCGATGGTCAGGAAATCGTCGCGCACGGTCCAGTCTTCACGCAGCAACGCAGCCCAGGGCAGGTTGCGTGAGCGAACGAGCCGGGGCTCTGCCGTTCGGATCGCTGACAGGCGCTCTTCCGCCGTCAGGCGTCGGGCACTCTCGAAATAAAAGGCGATAAACGAGCATGCGGCGGCCAGGACATAACGGCCATTATCGAGCGACACGAAGGCGTCCGGCAGGATGTGTTCATCGATGACGCGGTTAACGTCGCGCAGGCTCACGCGCGAGACGACGGCGGCCTCGCTGGCCTTTAGCATTTCCGCAATGGCGGGCATGGAACCCTCCCCATTAAATCTTCCGACAGGCCGGAATATATATTGCAGGATCTAAGATTCCAATTCCTCGCCTGGATCATCCCACCTGCACGATATCAAGCCATATGATCTCGCGGGTATACAATATGGCTACGACAAGGGGCCCCGAACGAGAGGCCTTCGCATCCACCTGAAATATATAGGTTTTTAAGCTGGCTGGCAGAGAGGGGGGGATTCTTGCCGCCGCCGCTTCAAGCGGCTGATATATAAGGCATTCTAAGTTCGCCGCATTGGCTATGTGTACCAATGCTGCGTACCTAAGTCCGACCGTCGGCTGCTGTCAACAAGCCTCGATTTTTAAACTCTTGAACGGTCTACGACGCGCTCGATTGTTTTGACAACACAACCGCATTGGGAGACCAGTGCCACCAATGTCAGCGTTGCCGTGCGGCACAGAGTTGCTGAC
>CALRZK010000608.1:0-3208 GCA_943372615.1 Bradyrhizobium ivorense
GCAATCAACCGCACGCTCGGCCCCGCCTGAAGATCGCTCGATACGGTGACGCTGGTCTGGGTATTCAAGCGCACCGTGACGTCTGCGACATTCACCTGTCGCTGCTCGCCAGTTGCCGTCCGATAGTCCGACCGCAATTCCTCCCATGAGGGCCACAGGTCGAGGGGCGGCTTCACGATCGCGACGGCTGCGACGGATGCCGCCAGCGCTCCGCCGCCTGCAAGCAGCGCACGACGTGTCGTGACGCCGGCGGATCGGCGGGGCCAGACAGGCGCGCCATGCCTTTCGACGAAAACCCGCCCACCATCGCCGAGCGCGCGCCAGATACGCACCGCGTCGGCATAAGCGGCTTCATGCGCAGGATCCTGCCTTCGCCAAAACCGCAATGCCTCGGCATCCGCGGTCGTGGCCTCGCCCGATGCGAGCTGCATGACCCAACGCCGCGCTTCCTGCTTCAACTGATCGGCCCCGGTGTTCGCGTTATGATTCATCGGCAGGCCCCCGCCGCTTCGGCGGCATGTCGTTCACTCCAAGGGCCTCCTGAATAGAAGACACATTTTGCAGTCCCGATCGGAACTGCCCCGGCTTCATTTTTTCCAGCCGTTCCGCGCAATAATCATGAGCGGCCTGCAACTCACGCTGCACGAAACGCTCGGAGACACCGAAACGCGCGGCAATCTCCCGCCGCGGGGTGCCTTCAAGGCGCGCGGCCAGCAGGATCGCCTGCTGGCGCACAGGCAATTCCGCGATGATCCGGACCACCGCCTCCAGCTCCGTTCGTGCTTCCACCGCCCGTTCGGAGTCGGGGAGGTCATCGGCGATGTCGAGCAGCTCCTCGACTTCCGCAGCGCCGAGACGGCGATGGTCGGACCGTCGGTTGTTGGACGCCATATTGACGGCCATCGTATAGAGATAGCTATCCGCATTCTGGACCGAGGCCAGTTCACCACCCCGCTGCAAACGCAACCACGTGTCATGCAGCGCATCATTGGCGGAATCAGCCGACCCGAGATAGCGCGTCAGCCGCTTCCTGAAATCGGTGTAGCGTGTCAGCAAGTGGCGTTGCAGCGCGCGCCATCCTTCCTCGGTCATCGTCCCGCTCCCACAGGCTGAGCGACAACCTCACCGCACTGAGCGAGAAGATCGGGGGTGATCAGGACGACGACGGGTTGCTTGAATCCCGCCGGCGGCGCCTGTTCGAACGAGAGCCGCTGCACGAGGCCACGAAACGACGCGTCAATTGCGGTGTCGCCTGTCGTGCCCAGCAATTCGACGCGCGTCACCACCGCCGATGTGCCGATCCAGAAGCCGATTGCAATGCGCTGCGCTTGCAAGCGCGGTTGTTCGCTCGCGCAAATAGCTCGCTTCAGGGTAGCCTGAACATGTCCATAGTAACCGGCGGCGTGTTGCTGCACGCGCTCGTGTCGGACCGCCGCAATGGGAACCAGCATAGCTGCGTCGGCAGTCATGAAATCGATCGTCAAGCCCGTTCCCGCGAGCAGTTGATTGAGCGCCGTAGCAGGCGGCATATGTCCTTTAACAGCAGCGGATCGACGATCCGTAGCGAAACTGGCATCGTAGACGACCTGCCATCCCGAACTTACGCTGAACGCCTCGATCGCAGATTCAAGCGCCTGAGCCTGAAGATCAAAAGTAGCAGGTCCTTTGGCCACCACTGTGGTCTTCTGTGCGGGTTGCGCGCTCAGTGTCCGGCTCGGCACAATCACTCCCGGCAATGACAGCGCCAAAAGCCAACAGAAGCGGCCTAAAATTGCAATCCCCGGTTTGGCTGCACCCCGGAGACGATGGCAGTAAGCCGACAACAGATGCTCCAGTGGAAATACGCGGTCTTTCGCTGAGAAGGCTTAGGGCGTCTTTCTTACAAGTTTGTGTCAACCGCAATGGCAGGATGTGAACGGGATGCAGGTGGCGTGACCAAATAAGGCAACGTCATCAGGACGTTCGCCGCCAGAACAGCGGCATCAGGCACCCGAACGATACCAGCGCCACGCCGATGAGGCTGCCGATGCCAGGCGTCTCCGCCAGCAGAACGAGGCCGCCGAACGTGGTCAGGACGGGCACCGCCGCCGTGAACAGCGCAACCGTTCCCGCGCCGAGAATGGCGACAGCCCGCGTATAAACGAAGATCGACACCGCTCCGATCAACACCCCCTGAAACGCTGCCTGCAACATGAGCTCGTTCCAGCTCGCCTGCAGCGGCGCGCCATCACGCATCAGGAGATAGATCGGCACGAACAAGGCCGCGGAGATGGTGGTAACAATAGCGGCTGCATGGATGGCGGTCAGACCTAGCGCACGCACGTAAATTCCATAGCCCGACCAGAACAACGAGGCGAGCAAGAGACTAAAATCGCCCAGCGCGACCGTCCACGAGATCGTGTGTGCACCGCTCCATGCCATGATGACGATGCCGAGACCGATCGTTACCAATGCTGCGACAGGCGCCACGCCGTCGATCTTGCGGCGCAGAGCCCAGAACAGAAGCGCAGTCGTCAGCGGCAATGTCCCGTGCAGGAAAACGCCCCCATGCGCCGCAGGCGCAAGCAGGAATCCCGTATAGGCCGACAACGCAAAGCCAAACCCGCCGAGGATGGCCAGACCGATAGCCTGATGCCAGCGCAAGCCGCACAGGCCATGCATGAGAATGATGGGCGACAGAATGAGGGCGCTGGTCCCGAAACGCAGCGCCGCGATATCCGGGATCGTCATCGTCGTCGTCAGGCCAGCGCGGGATACCAGGATGAAGCTCGCAAACAACGAGACGGCGAGACACGCAAAGACGACGCCCTGCCAGCGCGGCGGATTGGCCTGCATCGTGTCTATCGCCCCGTATAGACGGCGGCCCTGCGCTCAGCCCACGCACCGAGGCCTTCGCCGAGATCATGAGTGGGCGCTACCCGCGCAAATTGCTCGCACTCGACCTCGAGACCCTCCGCAATGCTCAGATTGATCCCGCGCGTGACCGCGGTGATGACGCTGGTCACGGCGAGCGGTGCGTGCCGTGTGATCCGCAACGCAAGATCATGCGCCGCGGCCAGCAACTGATCGTGTGGGACAACCTCATTGACGAGACCGATCTGCAGCGCGTGTTCCGGCGAGAAACGATCCCCCGTCAGCAACAGTTCGAGGCCACGCTTGCGACCGGCCAGCCGTGGCAGGCGCTGGGTACCGCCAAATGTCGGCGGCA
>CALRZK010000609.1:0-3202 GCA_943372615.1 Bradyrhizobium ivorense
GGCCCTTGTCAGAACTCGTGCCGATGTATCGCGATCCGAAATCGGACATGCCGGTCACCCAGTTCAACATGAAATGGGTCGAGCCTGCAGGTCTCGTGAAGTTTGACTTCCTCGGCCTGAAAACGCTCACCGTGCTCGACGTCGCGTGCAAGCTGCTGAAGCAGCGCGACATCCATGTCGACCTCGCCACGACGCCGATCACCGATGCCGACAGCTATTCGATGCTGGCGCGCGGCGAAGTGGTCGGCGTGTTCCAGGTGGAATCCGCGGGCATGCGACGCGCACTCGTCGATATGCGGCCCGACCGGTTCGAGGACATCATCGCGCTGGTGGCGCTGTATCGTCCGGGCCCGATGGCGAACATCCCGACCTATTGCGCGCGAAAACACGGCGACGAGGAACCGGAATATCTGCACCCGATCATCGAGCCGATCCTGAAGGAGACGTTCGGCGTCATCATCTATCAGGAACAGGTGATGCAGATCGCGCAGGTGATGGCGGGCTATTCGCTCGGCGACGCCGACCTGCTACGCCGCGCGATGGGCAAGAAGATCCGCGCCGAGATGGAAAAGCAGCGCGCGATCTTTGTCGCGGGCTCGGTGAAGAATGGCGTGCCGAAAGGGCAGGCCGATACGATCTTCGATCTGCTCGCAAAATTCGCGGACTACGGCTTCAACAAGAGCCATGCTGCGGCTTACGCGCTCGTCTCGTATCACACCGCCTTTATGAAGGCGCATTATCCGGTGGAGTTCATCGCCGCGTCGATGACGCTGGAAATGAGCAATACGGACAAGCTGTCGGAATTCCGCGCCGAAGCGCAGCGGCTGGGCATCAAGGTCGAGGCGCCGAATATCAATCGCTCGGGCGTCGTGTTCGAGGTCGGCGAAAGGACGATCTATTACGCGCTCGCGGCGCTGAAAGGCGTCGGCGCGTCGGCGGTGGAGCAGATCGTCGCCGAGCGCAACAAGAACGGCTTGTTCACATCGCTGGCCGACTTCGCCTCGCGCGTCTCGCCGAAGGCCGTCAACAAGCGCATCATCGAAACGCTGGCGGCGGCCGGCGCCTTCGATACGCTCGATCCGCATCGCGCCCGCGTGCATGGCGGCGCTGACAGCATCCTTGCCGCGTGCCAGCGCGCCAATGAAGCGGCAACCTCCGGCCAGAACGACATGTTCGGTGGCGCCGTGGACGCGCCGACCGTGATGCTGCCGCAGATCGACAACTGGCTGGCGGCCGAAAAGCTGCGCAAGGAATACGATGCCATCGGCTTCTTCCTGTCCGGCCATCCGCTCGACGATTATGCGACGGCCTTGAAGCGGCTGCGTGTGCAGAGCTGGGCGGATTTCTGCAGGGCCGTGAAGAGCGGCCAGACCGCGGGGAAGGTCGCGGCGACAGTTGTTTCGCGTCAGGAGCGCCGCACCAAGACCGGCAACAAGATGGGCATCATGGGCCTGTCGGACCCGACCGGCCATTTCGAGGCAGTTCTGTTCTCCGAAGGACTCGCCCAATATCGCGATGTACTGGAACCCGGCACCGCGGTGCTGCTGCAACTCGGTGCGGAACTCCAGGGTGAGGATGTCCGTGCCCGGGTCGTCCATGCCGAACCGCTGGACGCCGCCGCCGCCAACACCCAGAAGGGCCTGCGGATCATGATGAAGGACACCAAGGCTTTGGATTCTTTGGAGAAACGCCTGCAGAAGCAAGTCGGGCCGGGCGCCGGTGGCGATGTGTCCATCGTCCTACGGCTTGATCTGCAGACCGAAGTCGAATTCAAGCTCGACGGCCGCTTCGTCGTCTCGCCGCAGATCGCGGGGGCGATCAAGGCGGTGACGGGCGTGGAGATGGTGGAAACCTTGTAGGATGGGTTGAGCGGTGGCCGAAGGCCGGCGCGACAACCCATCGGCGGAGCCTGCCGCAACTACGGAATGATGGGTTTTCGCTGCGCTCAACCCATCCTACGGGCCTTGGAGCGGGGGGATAGCCTCTTCCAACCCGCTGTTTCGCCTTGCTTCTCCCCAGAATCCCGCTATAAGCCGGCCCATCTCACACGGAAGCATGGCTTAATCGCCGTCCGGTGGCACCGGGCTGTAGGCAGAATTCATCTGTCCGCACACCCCCGATGCTCACACGCTTCCGGAGGAATAAACCGGAGAATTAGAACGATGGCACTACCTGAATTTTCTATGCGTCAGCTCCTCGAAGCCGGCGTTCACTTTGGTCACCAGTCTCACCGCTGGAATCCGAAGATGGCCGAGTACATTTTCGGCGCCCGTAACAACATCCACATCATCGACCTCGCGCAGACCGTGCCGTTGCTGCACAACGCGCTGAAGGCTGTCAGCGACACCGTCGCCAAGGGCGGCCGCATCCTGTTCGTCGGCACCAAGCGCCAGGCGCAGGACGTCGTTGCCGAAGCTGCGAAGCGTTCGGCGATGTATTTCGTCAATTCGCGCTGGCTCGGTGGCACACTGACCAACTGGAAGACCATTTCCGGTTCGATCAAGCGCCTGCGTCACCTCGAGGAAGTGCTGAATTCGGGCGATGCCAGCCAGTACACCAAGAAAGAGCGCCTGACCCTGCAGCGCGAGCGCGACAAGCTCGACCGTTCGCTCGGCGGCATCAAGGACATGGGCGGTCTGCCCGACCTGATTTTCGTGATCGACACCAACAAGGAAGACATCGCGATCCAGGAAGCCCAGCGTCTGGGTATCCCGGTGGCCGCGATCGTCGACACCAATTCGGACCCGAAGGGCATCACCTATGTGGTCCCGGGCAATGACGACGCCGGCCGCGCGCTGTCGCTGTATTGCGACCTGATCGCCCGTGCTGTCATCGACGGTATTTCGCGTAACCAGGGTGACTCCGGCTACGATGTCGGTGCTTCCTCGGCTCCGGTCGCTGAAGAACTGCCGTCGGGCTTCCAGGGCCTGGCCGGCCCGCGCGGCACCGCCGACGACCTCAAGAAGCTCACCGGCGTGTCCGGCACGATCGAGAAGAAGCTGAACGACCTCGGCGTCTTCCACTTCTGGCAGCTCGCCGAGCTCGACCACGACACCGCCCACAAGATCGGCGAAGAAGTCGGTCTGCCGGCCCGTGCCGACGCCTGGGTTGCCCAGGCCAAGTCGCTGACCGCGGAAGCCGAATAAGCAAAGCAGCAAGGCGCTATCCTCAGGGATTGCGCCTCAGCTTGAACAAAATCGTG
>CALRZK010000610.1:0-3197 GCA_943372615.1 Bradyrhizobium ivorense
AGAGGTCGGCCGGCGCAGCCGGACGGGTGAGGGGGCGCCCCACGCTCCGACGTCACAAGCCCCCTCACCCGCGCGCAAGAGCGCGCGACCTCTCCCCGGTGGGGAGAGGTGTCTGAGCAGGCTCTGTTCGTTCGAGTTTTGCGATCACGCGCGACTATTTAATGAAGTCGCCGCATTTCTGGATGGCCGTATCGGCCTGCCCCCACGGCATGATCGGCACTGTCGATGTCGAATTCTTCGGCGAACCTTCGATGATCCGGTCGGAATAAACCATATAGACCAGCGTGTTTCGCTTGGCGTCGCAGCCGCGCACGATCTGCATCTTCTTGAAGAACAGCGAGCGGCGCTGCCGGAACATGTCCTCGCCCTGGCTGCTCTTGTCCTTGAACTTGATCGGGCCGATCTGTCGGCAGGCCAGCGAGATGTCGGACACTTCCTCGGCCAGACCCAGCCAACCCTTGAAGCCGCCCTTTTCCGGCACCGTGAAATGGCAGGCCACGCCTTCGACTTCGGGGTCGTCGACGCCATAGGTGGCGAGCTTGTCGTTCGGGCTCAGCCATTTGAACACGGTGGACCGGCGGAAGATCAGGTCGGGCTCATCGGCCGCATGGGCGACTGTGCCAGCCCCCAGCGCGGCGGCGACCAGCGCGAGTGCGGCAAACTGCTTCCAACCGAAGCGAAAGCTCATAGCGATCAAGGACATTCAACTCTCCGTGTCTCACACCGCTTATGTAGCGATTGCGCCGCGCGGCGGTAGACCGCAGGCGGCCGCGTTAATCCAATGTGAGTGTTTTTTGTTACCTTCGGACATAAGTCTGCAGCGGCGCGATTCGCCCGCCGGTGAACGCCTTTTGCGCCTGCGACACTAACGCTTCGAGACAGATTCGAGGATTTGACAGCGTGACGATTTTTCAGTTTTCGGGGAGCGCTTCCGGCAAGCGTGTTTTTCTGAGCGGCACTTCCATTTCGCGTCACCTGTTGCAAGCGACCTTGCTGGCCACTTTCACGCTGGGCGTGGCGGCGCCGGCGCATGCGGTGTTCTGGTTCGACGAAGATCCGATGCGCCCGCGCGTGATGGAGCCGGCACCGCCGCCGGTGCCGCCGCAGGTCCATCGCGACAACCGGCTGAAGCAGCAAGGCGCAGCGCTGGAGAAGGCGGCGAAGGCGCACGCCAAGCCGGTCGGCCCGATCGTCATCATGATCTCCGTCGACAAGCAGACCATGCGCGTGTTCGACGCCAACGGCCTGTTTGCGGAGTCAAAGGTCTCCACCGGGATGAAGGGCCATGAGACGCCGACCGGCGCTTTCAGCATCATCCAGAAGAACAAGTGGCATAAGTCGAACATCTACAGCAACGCGCCGATGCCCTATATGCAGCGCGTGACCTGGTCCGGCATCGCACTGCATGCCGGCGTCGTGCCCGGCTATCCCGCATCGCATGGCTGCATCCGCATGCCGATGGCGTTTTCCACCAAACTCTGGAGCTGGACCCGGATGGGCGCCCGCGTGATCATCACGCCCGGCGAGATTTCACCGGCCGAGTTTTCGCATCCACAATTGATCGCGCAGAAGCCGGTGCCAGTCGCCACTGCGCCGATGGCAGCGCCGAAGGATGACGCGCCCGCCAAGCCGGCCGGCAAGACGACCGAGATGAAGCCGGACGATATTGGCCTGAAGCCCGCAACGTCAGCCGAGCGCAGCAAGACTGTTACGGCGGACGCGACCAATGCGATCGCTGTGCCGGCAAAGCCGGTGGTCTCGGATGTCGGCTCGGCGATGGCGCAGATGTCGGCGGCCGGCGCCGAGGTCGTCAAGCAGACCGATAAGAAACCCGACGAGGCGGCGCGCGTGACGCGCCAGGATGTGGATGCAGCGGCTGCCAAGATCGGCGACGCGCAGCTGCCGGGAGCGAAGAAAGCACCGGAAGCCCGCGCAGAAGATGTCCCGCCGAAGTCACCGCTGGTGACCGCCGCGCCCGAGGCGAAGAAGGATGAGGCGCGTCCAGCCGATGCGCCGAAGATGGAGGCAAAGCCCGACGCCAAGCCGGAAACGGCGAAGCTCGATGCCGTCGATATCCCGCCGCCCGCGGATATGTCGCCGAAGCGCACCGGGCAGATTGCCGTGCTGATCAGCGGCAAGGACGGCAAGCTCTATGTGCGGCAGAATTTCTCGCCGCTGTTCGAGACGGACATCACTATCAAGGCGAGCGATCGTCCGCTCGGCACGCATATCTTCACCGCGCGTGTCGACAAGGATGAGGCGAAGAGCATTCACTGGACGGCTGTTTCGTTGCCGGCAGTGCCGCATCGTGCTGTCGCCGGTCGCAAGCAGGCTGCCACTGCCGACGTGCCGCCGCTGCCGGGCAGCGCCAGCGAGGCGCTCGATCGCATCAACATCCCGGAAGACGCCATGGCGCAGATCGCCGAGGCGATCGCAACCGGCGGCTCGATCATCGTCTCCGACCAGAGCATCAAGGCCGGTGGCGAAACCGGCCAGGGAACCGAATTCGTGGTGCCGATGCGCTGATGCGGCCTGTTGACGTCGGACGCGGGCGGGACCACCTTTCCGGCAACCGACGCAGGAGGCGCGCCATGATGAATCGCAGACATCTGCTGACGACGCTGCTTGGCGGCGCTGCTGCTGCTGCGGCTTCTCGCGTCGGCGCCCAGACGAGCCGGATGACGGCCTATGGATTTTCCTTCCCCGGCCTGAAGGGCGGCGACATCAAGCTCGCGGATTATGCAGGCAAGCCGATCCTGGTCGTGAACACCGCCTCGCAATGTGGCTACACCCCGCAATATGCCGGGCTGCAGGAGCTGTGGACCGAGTTCAAGGATCGCGGCCTGATGGTGATCGGCGTGCCGTCGAATGATTTCGGCAATCAGGAGCCCGGTGGACCGCATGAGATCGACGACATCGCACGTGGCAGATTCGGCATTTCATTTCCGATTGCCGCGAAGACCGTGGTGAAGGGATCCGGCGCGCATCCGTTCTACAAGTGGGCCGCCGAAGCGCGCCCACGCGATCTGCCGCGCTGGAACTTTCATAAGTATCTGGTCGGGCGGGATGGGTATTTGGTGGATGCCTTCGGCTCGGAGCTGGAACCAATGGATACGCGGGTGAAGACGGCGGTGGCGCGGTCGCTGACGGTGGTGTGAGGTAACGCGGCCAGTGGTTTCCCTCCCCCAAGCGAAGCG
>CALRZK010000611.1:0-3196 GCA_943372615.1 Bradyrhizobium ivorense
ATGACGGGGAGATGACCAGCGCCGAACGACCATATGGTCATCCCCACCAGCACCAGCGATGTCGACAGGATTGATGTGCGCACGGCGCCCCACTGATCCACAATGCGCGTGGCCGTCATGATACCGAGGAAGCCGCAGACGCCGTAGATGGCGAAGACCGTCGCTGCAGCGTCATGCCCTGCTCCCGCCAGACGTTCGAGCAACGGCGCCATGAAGGTGAAGATCGAAAACTGGCCGGCGATCTGGAGTGTCGTGATCGACAGCAGCAATAGCACGAGCCTATTGCGCCCGAGCGATGACCAAGTGCTGAGATCAACCGGTGCACCATAAAGCCCGCGCGGAATGCGCCAGACCAGCAGGATGAAAGAGATGCAACTCATGACGCCAACAACGCCATAGACCTCGCGCCATCCGAAACGACTGGCGATGAAGGTGACCATCGGCAGCCCTACCGCTGCTGCCAGCGTCCAGCCAAGAAAGGCATAGGCAACGCTGCTGGCACGCTTCTCAGGCGGCACCAGCATGCCGACGACGCCGGCAGCCTGCGGCGTGTACGGCGCGGCGGCGATGCACATCACCAGCCGGATCGCGAGCAGCACTGTGTAGTTCGGTGCAAAGGCTGACGCGAGATTGCAGACCGCCACAACCGCGATCACGCCGATTAGCATCGTGCGTCGCTCGACCCGGCTGGTCAGCCACGACATCAGGGGCGAGCATATGCAGAGCATCACGGCGCCAAAGGTGATCAGCAGCCCCGCCTGACGAATAGTGACTTCGAGCCCCGTCGACAATTCGCTCAGCATCGCCGTCGGCCCAAGCAGGCCAACGCCGGTGACGAAATTGCCGATCATGAGTGCGGTAGGCGCAAATGGGCGAGACACGTTGCGTGATAGCACGCGGCGATCCGGTTGACAGCAGCGGGGAACACGACCGTTGTGTGAAACGCCCCGCACATTGGCCTTATGCAAAAATGTGGGTTCTGAAGCCCAAACCCATTCCGCAGTTTTGGCGACTACCAGGGACAGGCGCGCATGATACGGCGCCCTTCATCTTGTTTGTTGGAGCGACCTGAATCCCGTGACACGGATTCAGCGACAGCTGATGCGAGGATCACATGGTCATCTGGGGTACCTACGTCACCAAGAAAATTATTCAAAAGGGCGAGTTCTTCTGCCCCGGCTGCGCGGAGCATCGCGGCTACAATCTGCGTCGGCCGAAGAAATGGGGGCACCTCTACTGGATCCCGCTGATCCCGATGCAGGAGCTGGATCGCTATGTGGAATGCGTGGCTTGCGACAAAGCCTGGAATGAAACCGTGCTCCAGCACGATCCGATCCGCGAACAGCATCAGCGCGACGAAAACCTCGCGACCATGCTGGCACAATTGATGCTGCTGATATCCGGCGAAGGCGGATTGACGCCGGCACTGACCGACCAGATCACGGAAGCGACGGAGAGATTGCTCGGCGTGGACGCAACACCGGAGTCCATCGCAAAAGCCGTGATGTCCGGCTCCGATCGCAACACCGTTCTCTCCAATACGGCACGACAGGCCGACAGCCTGAATGATCGCGGCAAGGAAGCGACGCTGCGGGCCGTAATTGCTGTCGCACCCGGCCGCCCACTTGGCGAACGCGAATGGATGCTGGCCTCGGATATCGGCAAGCATCTCGGCATGTCGCCGGCGCATGTGAGCGGCGTGCTGACCGAGATGGCGGCCGCTTGATCGCGCTGCGATCCATACCGATCATCGTCCCGACGAGGTGAGGATCGCGCCAAGATTTGGTACGATCCTGCCTCTACGACCTGCTCGATTGGACTCTCGCTCATCTGGCGGCTAAGGCGGCCCGATGATTCAAAGTCAAATCAAGCCACGCGTCTTCTTTGGCGCGTCCGCCGTGATCGCCACTTTGCTGACGATCACGATCGCCATGCCCGGCACCGCCGACAGCATCTTCAAACTCGCACAGAGCTGGGTGATCGACACTTTCGGCTGGTTCTATGTGACGTCGGTCGCGATCTTTCTCGTGGTCGTACTGGTGCTGGGTTTTGGTCCGACAGGGAAACTGCGCCTTGGCCCGGACGATGCCGAGCCTGAGTTCCCCTATGTGTCCTGGCTTGCGATGCTGTTCGCTGCCGGCATGGGCATCGGCCTGATGTATTTTGCCGTCGCCGAACCGGTGCAGCACTACATCTCGCCGCCTGAAGCGAAGAGCGGTACGATCACTGCTGCGCGCGAGGCGATGGCCATCACCTTCCATCACTACGGCGTGCATGCCTGGGCGATCTACGCCGTGGTCGGCCTCAGCCTTGGTTACTTCACCTATCGCAAAGGCTTGCCGCTCACATTCCGGTCCGGCCTGTCTCCCATTCTCGGCAAGCGCATCAATGGCCCGTTCGGCGATGCCATCGACATCTTCGCCGTCTGCGGCACGGTGTTCGGCGTCGCCACGTCGCTCGGCTTCGGCGTGTCGCAGATGACGGCCGGTCTCGCCTATAATTACGGGATCGCCGACTCCCCCGTCATGAAAGTCGCGGTCATCGTTGCCGTCATGAGCGTCGCGACCTTGTCGGTGCTCAGCGGCGCCGATCGCGGCATCCGTCGCCTATCCGAACTCAATCTCGTGCTTGCCGTGCTGCTGATGGTGTTCGTACTGTGCAGCGGGCCGACATTGTTTTTACTGCGCGCCCTTGTGCAGAATTTCGGCCTCTATCTCGATCATTTCGTCGAGCGCACGTTCAAGCTCTATGCCTATGAACCGCGCGCATGGATGGCTGACTGGACGCTGTTCTACTGGGCCTGGTGGATCGCATGGTCGCCCTTTGTCGGGATGTTCATCGCCCGCATCTCGCGCGGACGGACCATTCGTGAATTCGTGGTCGGCGTGTTGTTCGTGCCAACGGCCTTCACCTTTCTCTGGATGACGGTGTTCGGCAATACGGCGATCGCGCTCGACCTGGGGGCTGCCCATGGCGGGATCGCTGCCGCGGTGCAGGCGAATCTCTCCACCGCGCTGTTCAAGTTCCTGGAGTATCTGCCGGCCGCAAGCTTCACCTCCAGCCTCGCCATCCTGCTGGTGGGCGTGTTCTTCGTAACATCAGCCGATTCCGGCGCGCTGGTGATCGATACGCTGGCGTCGGGTGGTGAGGAAGATACGCCACGCTGGCAGCGCATTTATTGGTGCATCGTGCTTGG
>CALRZK010000612.1:0-3195 GCA_943372615.1 Bradyrhizobium ivorense
CCCGTCGAAGGCGCGCGCCAGCTTGGCCGCTCCGTGGGCGAGGTCAAGGTGATGAAGAGCAACGTGGCTCGCTTCTGGCGGTCCATGCATGGCCAGGTCGCGCAGATCATCGCTCTTCCGCAGGGAGGAAACTGATGACCGACGAACACGTAACCACCCAGTCAGCGGTCGATCGCATCTCGTTGCAAGCGATCGAGGCCGAAGGGACCAAGGCCACCAAGGACCTCGCGCACAATATTGTGCGCGAGAGCGTCAAAAACAAAGGACAGATCGATCTCGTCCGCCTGGATCGTGGTGGACCGGCTGTCCGCATGGAGGTTTTCAAATTGCTCGCTAAATCCGCCGCATCCGTTCGTCCAGTACCTGACGCGGCGCCTGCAACGCCGCGAGACGGAACGCCGAAGCAGCAAAAAAATGCGACCGCCGCCGTGAAGAAGACGCAGCCCGCATCGACCGGGCCGATCGTTTCGCCGAGCGCATTGCGCGCAACGAAAGGTTGGCGCGACAAATGTCGCGGCACCCGCGGCTTCAAGGCGGATGCTTACCGGTGCGGCCTGGTGGTCTCCACGACGACCGCGGTTGTCTCGATGGCCCTCCTTCTCATTCTCAAATCCTGACATCTACGAAAGGAAACTCACATGACCTCCAAAAATGCCCATATCGGCTACGAGCCGACCCGCAACACGGCCACCAGCGTCTGGTTCTTTGTGATCATCCTCTTGACCGCAACGGCTGTCACAACGGTGGCTCTCTTCACCCTCACGCCGATCCATCCGTACGGACAACCGCTTGACCTTCTCGCGACGTGGCACGCTCTCGGTGACCACATGGCCGATCAGCAGGTCGCTCTTCGGCTCATTCTCGGAGTCGTTACCGGCGTTGCGGGAGGATGGGCTGCCGCCGATCATGTCGCCCGGAACATGCCTTTGATTGAACCGTTCCGGAACATCACCGAGCAGCATCCCCGCGTCTACTATGGCGAACATGCACGAGATGATCTGCAAAAGCGCCTGTTCGCTGAAGCGGGCACGAATGAGCCTCACGGCCTGTATCTCGCCCCTCATCTCGCTATGCCGCGCTCCTGCGAGACCAAGAACATCCTGGTGGTTGGAGAACCCAATAGCGGAAAGTCGAACATCATCCGTGCCCTCGCCGGTCAGGCGATCGATCGCGGCGACCGTGTTCTGCTGTTCTGCAACAAGGGCGATGTAACGCAAGCGTTCACCGGCCGGGATTCCATCCTGATTGCGGCTCATCACGCCGAGTCCTACGCCATCGATCTTGCTGCGGACATTGAGGGCGCGGCTGCCGCTGCGCAGTTTGCAGCCGATATCGTTCCGGAATCGACGCCGCCTTTCTGGTCGAATGCGGCCCGTACCGTCCTCACCGACCTCATCCTCGCCCTGCAGGAAACCCATCCGAAGGCCTGGAATGCTGGCATGCTGCTGAAGGCTGCCCTCGAAGATTCCGAGACCATCCGGAACTCGATCGGCAAGATCGAAGCAAATGCCGGGCCGCTCCTGCAGGGAGCCGATCCGGAGGGCGAAGACAAAACCGTGATGGGAATCCTGATCACCATGCGCACCGCAGTCTATGCCAATCTACGTCACCTCGCATGGGCATGGGATGCGCTTCCCCCAGAACGCCGCTTCTCTGTCCAACGTTGGCTGTCTGACAAATATCAAGGGCCTCGAACGATCATCGTTCAGTACTCGTCCGACTATGACGAGTTGTCCACCCTTGTGGCAGGCACGCTCATCCGCCGTATCGCCAAGCGCTTGGCTGATCCGCGACTGAGCATCAATCCGAAGCGTCGTGTCGTCATGGTCCTCGATGAGTTCCATCTTCTGGGCAAGATCGACGGCCTGCAAGCAGCGCTCGCAGTGGGACGGGAGAAAGGTCTCGTCGTCATTCTCGGTCTGCAAACCTACAGCCAGTTGATCGAAACCTACGGTGAAGCCGCCGCCAACACCCTGCTCGACTTGTTCCGCATCAAGATCTTCGGGCGTCTCCCGGGTGGAGCCGCGGCCAACGCCGTGTCCGCGAGTTTGGGAGAACGGGATGTCTCGGCGCTGGTGGAAAATCGCACGCCTAGCAAAGACGACAAGCGCTCAAACGTCGAGGAGCGCAAGACCATTCCTACCTTCAGCCCCAGCCAGCTTGCCTCCAAGCTCGGCATTTTCAAGAACGCGCGCGACACCGGTGACGTGCGCGCCATCGTTCAATGTTACGGCCAATGCTATGTGCTCGACTGGCCGTTCACGATCTGGGGAAAGAAGCGCGAGGGTTACACCCCCGCACGCTGGCTGAGGAAACTTCCGATCAAGCAGTGACCCGAGTCGATTGGCCGGACCTGCGGCGATCAAACCGCAGGTCCGGTTCAGCTCTATCTATGGCGCGAAAAGGCGCTCACCGTCCTCTGCTATCGTCAATGCTTTTTCATTCCAGTAGACTACCCGGCTAACCGGAAAGTCGAGCAGCGGACCACGAATGACGATCGTGCCATCGTCACGCCGCTCGGCGGCCCACGGTTCTTCCGTACTCCTCGTCCAGTCATAGACGACAGCTACCGGCGCGCCCGAACCATCGAGGATTGCCGGGATGGCTTCAGCTATCAACGACCAAGCGGTGGCGCCGAGCCGATCCTCGATAATGTCCGCGAAGTCACGAATACTGGGGTCATAATGATCATCTGGATCGGCTTCACCGAAAATCGCAGTCATACATTCGGCGATCTCTTTTGTAAGAAGAGCATATCGATGCCGCTTCAGTTGGCCGATCCATTCAGCAACTGGTTTCAAGCAATGCAGAGGATGGCGGCGATCCCAGGCACTGTCCCAATCAAATTCAGGTTGATAGGTTGCGCCATGTAGCATCGCGATCACAGTCTGCTCGGTCGTCACACCGTGATGGTATGTTTCGGTACCGAGAGCGTTGCCGTAAACGCGGGATTTTGCATTTTCCTCGCTCATGGCAGACCGCAACGCATCCCGTCTATCTTTCAGAAGATTCCCGAGCCCACTTTCTACTTCATCAGCCGACACCGCCTCCGGATTTGCCAGAAGTGTTCTTAGGGCCTTTGCGCGTGCCCTCGCTTCGGCCGCTTCTTGCCGACTGAAGTCGATACCAGTTACGAGCTCAATCTCCCAGACCACTTTCCGCAATACCGCTAGCGCCTGCGTCTGCCACAGGAGC
>CALRZK010000613.1:0-3191 GCA_943372615.1 Bradyrhizobium ivorense
CTGTGGCGCAAGCTCGGCAAGACCATCGTCTTCGTCACCCATTCGGTTTATGAGTCCGTCTATCTGTCGCAGCGCGTCGTCGTGATGACCTCGCGCCCCGGCCGCATTCATGCCGAATGTCAGATCGATGTGACTGAGCCGCGCGACGATGCTTTCCGCACCTCCGTCGCTTACGCAGACTATTGCCGCGAAGTGTCGCAAGCCTTGATGCAGGCCAGTGAAGCAGAGGCACTGGCATGAAGGGGCTGGAGCCATTGCCGGTGGTAGAGCGCGCATCCGGCGACGGACGCTGGCAGCGGATCGTCTGGCCGGTGGTCGTGTTTCTCTGCGGCGTCGTTGCCTGGGATCTGGTCGTCCGCATCGGTGACATTCAGCCCTATATCCTGCCGGGGCCGCTGCTGGTCTTGAAAACGCTGATCGCGGATTGGTCGGTCCTGTCGGCCTCGTTGGGCGTCACGCTGTTCACCGCGCTGGAAGGTTTTATCGCGGCGGCCATTGGCGGTGTTGCGCTGGCGTTGCTGTTCAATCAGTCCAAATGGCTCGAATATTCCCTGCTGCCTTATGCCATCGTGCTGCAGGTCACACCGGTGATCGCCATCGCGCCGCTGATGCTGATCTATCTGCCGCAGGAAGCCGCGGTTGTCGCCTGCGCCTGGATCGTCGCGTTCTTCCCGGTGCTGGCGAATACGACACTTGGGTTGAATTCGGTGGATCGCAATCTGGCTGGCCTGTTCCAGCTGAACGGCGCCTCGCGCTGGCAGACCCTGCGCTATCTGCAATTGCCGTCGGCGTTACCCTACATTCTCGGTGGGCTGCGCATTGCCGGCGGCCTGTCCCTGATTGGCGCAGTGGCGGCGGAGATCGCCGCCGGTGCAGCGGGCTCCGGCTCGGGGCTGGCCTATCGCATCGCCGAATCCAGCTATCGCCTCAATATTCCCCGTATGTTTGCCGCGCTATTGCTACTGTCCGTGGCCGGGATTGTGATTTATATGCTGCTCGCGCTGGCGTCGCATCGGATGCTGCGGCGCTGGCATGAAAGTGCACTGCGAAAGGAAAAATAATGGGGACGGGAATCTCTTCGGACAAGATCGACCTGTTGATCTACGGGCCATCGAAGGCACTGGTCGAGAATGGTTTTTCGGATCAGTTCAATTTGCACAAATATGAAACGCTGGCCGATCTCGAGCGCGTGCCGGCTGGCGTGGCCGAGAAAATCCGCGGTGTCGCCGTCACCGGCCAGGTGCCCGTGAACAGCGCCATGCTGTCAAAGTACCCGAATGTCCAGATCGTCTCCTCATTCGGTGTCGGTTACGATCACATCGATGCGAAATATGCGGCTGAGCATAATATCGTCGTCACCAACACGCCGGATGTGCTGACTGAGGAAGTCGCCGACGTTGCGCTGGGCCTGTTCATCGCGACTGCGCGTGAATTTATCCAGGCCGACAAATATGTCCGCTCGGGCCTGTGGTTGACACAAGGCTATCCGCTCACCGTGGGCTCGCTGCGCGACCGCAAGGTCGGCATGGTCGGCATGGGCCGCATCGGCCAGGCGATTGCACGCCGTCTCGATGCTTCGCTGCTGCCGGTGGTTTATCATTCGCGCAATCCCGCCGCGGGCGTCGATTATCAGCACTATCCGAACCTCGTCGAGATGGCGAAGGCGGTGGATACGCTGATCGTCATCACGCCCGGCGGCCCCTCGACGGCCAACATCGTCAATGCCGAAGTCATGCAGGCCCTCGGGCCGCGCGGCATTATCGTCAATGTCGCCCGTGGTTCGGTCATCGACGAGCCGGCGCTGATCCAGGCGCTGAAGTCGGGCACCATCCTCGCCGCCGGTCTTGACGTGTTCGCGCAGGAGCCGAAAGTGCCGGACGAGCTGAAGGCGCTGCAGAATGTCGTGCTGCTGCCGCATGTCGGCTCGGCCTCGGTGGTCACGCGCAATGCCATGGACCAGATGGTGGTCGATAACCTGAAGCTCTGGTTTGGCGGCAAACCGATCCTCACGCCGATCCCGGAGACCCCGGTCAAGGGGCGCTGAGCATGTTTGCGCCGGTTCGTGTGATGCAGCTCGCGCTGGCCTTGGCCACTGCGATGCTGACGGGCGCACCGGCGCATGCGCAGGATGCTGCGCAATTGAAAAAGAACATGATCGGGCAATGGGAGCTCTCCACCACCGATCGCAGCAAGACCTGCGTGGTGACGCTCAAGCCCGACCAGACGCCGCAGGGATCGAAGCTCGAGCTCGAACCCGATTGCGCCAAGGTGCTCCCTTTCGTGAAGGACATCGTTGCGTGGAGCATCAAAGGCCTCGACATCGTACGCCTGCAAACCCCGGCTGGTGAATCAGTGATCGATCTCACCGAAGTCGAGAGCGGCATTTTCGAGGGCATCCGCTCGGGCGAGGGCGTCTACATCCTGCAAAACCTCGCCGCCGCGCGCTCGCTGTCCAAGACGATGGATGCGATGATCGGTGACTGGTCCATCGTTCGTGGCAATGGCCGCGCCATCTGCGGTCTGACGCTCACGAACAACGAAGCCGGCCCCGAAAATTTCCAGCTTTTCCTCAAGCCCCGCTGCGACGCTTTGGTGGTGAATTTCAAACCGACCCAGTGGCGGTTAGAGCGCGGCGAATTGTTGATGTTCTCAGCATCAGGAGAGGCTTGGCACTTTGAAGCCGATGACAACGCGCAGTGGCGGCGGATGCCGGATATGGCGGACCCGCTGATCCTGCTGCGGCAGTAGTTGTCTGTCGTCCCGGCCTAGATCAGTTTCATCCCCTTCAAACTCGCATGGCCGTGTTTGCCCACGATGATGTGGTCATGCACGGCGATCCCAAGCGGCTTGCTCACCTCGATCACAGCCTTCGTCATCTGGATGTCTGCCTGCGATGGCGTCGGATCGCCGGAGGGATGGTTGTGGACCATGATGATCGCCGTCGCCGAAAGCTCAAGCGCCCGCTTCACCACTTCGCGCGGATAGACCGGGGTGTGATCGACCGTGCCGATCTGCTGCACTTCATCAGCGATCAACTGATTGCGCTTGTCGAGAAACAGGATGCGGAACTGCTCCTTATCGGCGAAGGCCATCGCCGTGTGGCAATAGTCGATCACCGTCGCCCATGACGACAGCAGCGTGCGTTGCTTGAGCTGGCCTTTGGCGACGCGGTTCGATGCGGCGGCGATCAG
>CALRZK010000614.1:0-3177 GCA_943372615.1 Bradyrhizobium ivorense
CGAGGTTTCGCGCGTTCTTGTAGCCTGCATGGAGCGTAGCGTAATGCAGGGACCGGCGCTCCGATTGAAACGCCGGTCCCCGGATTGCGCTGCGCTCCATCCGGGCTACGATTTCACACCGACGCCGTCGTCACGCCGCCATCGATCACAATGGTCTGGCCGGTGGTGAAGGTCGAGATGTCCGAACTGAGATAGGCCACGGCGCCCGCGATCTCATGCGGCTCGCCGATACGGCGCAGCGGCGTGTTGGCGGTGCGCTTCTTCAGGTTGACCTCGTCTTCCCACAGCGCCTTGGCAAAATCCGTCTTCACCAGGCCCGGCGCGATGCAGTTGACGCGCACGCCCTTCGGGCCCCACTCGCCGGCAAGGCTGCGGCAGAGCGCAAAGTCTGCGGCTTTGGAAATGCCGTAGGCGCCGATCACCGTGGAGCCGCGCAAGCCGCCGATGGACGAGATGATGACGACCGAGCCACGACCGCGCTCGGCCATGGCCGGGATCGCTTTGGCGCAGAGCCAGATATTGCTCTTCACATTGGAGCCCATGATCTTGTCGAAGGCCTCATCGGTGATCTCGAGCAGCGGACCGTAATAGGGATTCACCGCGGCATTGCAGACGAGGATGTCGATCGGGCCATAATGCTTCACGGTGCCGTCGATCAGCGCTTCGACTTCGTCCTTGCGCGCGATGTTGCAGGGAATGACATGGGCGTCGCCGCCATTCTTGCGGATGCCTTCGGCGACGGCCTCGCAGGCATCGGCCTTGCGGCTGGAGACAACGACCTTGGCGCCAAGCTGGGCCAGCAATTCCGCCGATGCACGGCCGATGCCGCGGCTGGAGCCGGTGATGACGGCCACCTTGCCGGTGAGGTCGAATGGATTTTTCACGGATGTTTCCTCCTGTTGGTTGGAGGGCATTGTGTTGATGGAGGTCGCTGGGTCAAGCGTGGTTGGTAGGATGGGTAGAGTGAAGGCGCGTCAGCGCCGTAGCGAAACCCATCCTACGATCGCGCCACCCTCGTCGCGATGTAGTCCTTGCCCTTCGCCGTAAACGTCTCGCGAATGATAAAACCATCGGCCGGCGACATCGGCCCGATCGGCACGGGACCGGTCGGCATGATCAGCGTGGCATTGCTGCCGACAAAGATGAGCAGATGCCGCCGGTCCTCCAGCAGCTTCGCCGACCATGCGATCAGGCCGTTCAGCATCGGCTGTTTCTGCCAGGCGGACGGCGCCCCGGGATCAACCTGGCCATAGATGAAGCCGGTGGTCGGATAGACCGAAAATACGATCTTGGAATGCTCGGGCTTCCACGCCTCGGCCATCTCGTGGTCCTGCACCCAGACGCAATCGAAGACGCGGCATTGCTGCGGGCGGGTGTCGTAGATCTTGCAGCCGGAGCCGATGGCGCAGTGCTGGCACCATTTGCCGGCCACCTTCGGCACCTCATCGATGCGGTAGACCTTGCAGCACATGGTGCAGGTTCCGCAGGCACGGGTGGCCGCAGCGGTGTCGGTTGTGACGAGCGAGGCCTGCATGGTATCTGGGTGCGACATTTTGAGGTGATTTAAATGAGCAATGACGGTCGCGGGTAACCGCTGCAATTGACAACTCGGTGATCGGCCGGGACATCCACGGTTGCGCGTGCTAAGAGCCAGCGCTCACCCCATATGGAACCGAGAACAATCCCCGGCCGCTTCGGCTCGCCGGGCTTTTGCAGAGCAAATTCATTGAGTTACGCGGTCAAAGAGATTTTCCTGACACTGCAGGGCGAAGGCGCCCATGCGGGCCGCGCCTCCGTGTTCTGCCGCTTTGCCGGCTGCAATCTCTGGACCGGCCGCGAACAGGACCGCGCCAATGCCGTCTGCCAGTTCTGCGATACGGATTTTGTCGGCATGGATGGCACCTTGGGCGGCCGCTACGCCACCGCCACAACGCTCGCCGACACGATTGCCGCGCAATGGGTGGGACCGAACGACAACCGCTATGTGGTGCTGACCGGTGGCGAGCCTTTGCTGCAGGTCAACGACGAGCTGGTCGCCGCATTGCATGAGCGTGGCTTCGAGATCGGCGTCGAAACCAACGGCACCGTGGCGCCGCCAGCTGGCATCGACTGGATCTGCGTCTCGCCGAAAGCCGGCGCCGATCTCGTCATTCGCGCCGGCCATGAATTGAAGCTGGTCTATCCGCAGGCCACCGCCATGCCGGATCGGTTCGAGCAACTCGCCTTCGAGCGATTCTCGCTGCAGCCGATGGACGGGCCGGATGCGATCAGCAATACCGCGCAGGCGGTGGATTATTGTTTGCGCCATCCGCAATGGCGGCTGAGCGTGCAGACGCACAAGACACTAGGTATCAGGTGATGTGGGAACTGACGAAATCATTTCGCTTCGAAGCAGCGCATGCGCTGAACCACACGACGCTCGGCGAAGCGAGCCTGGAAATCCACGGCCACTCCTTCCGCGCCGAAGTGACGATCCGCGGCGAGCCCGATCCCGTCACCGGCATGGTAATGGATCTCGGCCTGCTCGACCGCGGCCTCGATGATCTGCGCAAGACGCTCGACCACAAATATCTGAACAAGATCGAGGCAATCGGCATTCCGACTCTGGAAAACCTGTCACGCTTCATCTGGGACCGCGTCGCCGACAAGGGACCGGTGGTCCGCGTCGGCGTGTTCCGTGACAGCTGCAATGAGAGCTGCGTGTATTTCGGGCCGAAGACGTAAAGTTCGGCCGTAGGGCGGATAAGGCGAAGCCGCAATCCGCCGCGGAGTTTCAACACGACGTCGGCCGGCGGATGACGCTGCGCTCATCCGCCTATAGCTGCGTGTTACTTCTTGCTGATCTTGTTGCTAACGCCGGATGTCGAGATCGCCGGCGCCTTGACGCCGTTTTCCGCGGTCCAAGTGAGGGCGTTCATCGCGCCCTGCACATCGATCTTGGCCGCGCTGCCTACCGTCAGCGACACGTTCTGCTCCGCGCCAGAGACTGACACTTCCGCCGGCGCACTCTCGGACTTCAGCTTGGCCTGTACGGTGTTCTTGTGCGATTCGACCAGCAATGCGCCGGTCTCGCCACCCGTCGCCTTGATCGACATGCCGCTGACAGCCAGCGACTTCGCTTCATCGAAGCGCACTTTATGATCAGCGCCCACGACCTTGATGTCGCCGCAACGACCG
>CALRZK010000615.1:0-3176 GCA_943372615.1 Bradyrhizobium ivorense
CCAGACCGAAATCAACCTGCCCTTCATCACGGCAGACGCTTCGGGTCCGAAGCATCTGACCCTGAAGCTCACCCGCGCCAAGTTCGAAGCGCTGGTCGACGATCTCGTGCAGAAGACCATCGAGCCCTGCCGCAAGGCGCTGAAGGATGCCGGCCTCACCGCCGGTGAAATCGGCGAAGTGGTGCTGGTCGGCGGCATGATCCGCATGCCGAAGATCCAGGAAGTCGTGAAGCAGTTCTTCGGCAAGGAGCCCCACAAGGGCGTCAATCCGGACGAAGTCGTGGCCATCGGCGCCGCCATCCAGGCCGGCGTTCTGCAGGGCGACGTCAAGGACGTGCTGCTGCTCGACGTTACCCCGCTGTCGCTGGGCATCGAGACGCTGGGTGGCGTGTTCACCCGCATCATCGATCGCAATACCACGATCCCGACCAAGAAGAGCCAGGTGTTCTCGACCGCTGAAGACAATCAGAATGCGGTCACCATCCGGGTCTTCCAGGGCGAGCGCGAAATGGCGGCAGACAACAAGCCGCTCGGCCAGTTCGACCTGATGGGCATTCCGCCGGCGCCGCGCGGCATGCCGCAGGTCGAGGTGACCTTCGACATCGACGCCAACGGCATCGTCAACGTGTCGGCGAAGGACAAGGCGACCAACAAGGAACAGCAGATCCGCATTCAGGCGTCTGGTGGTTTGTCGGAAGCCGACATCGAGAAGATGGTCAAGGACGCCGAAGCCAATGCGGCCGACGACAAGAAGCGTCGTGAGGCCGTGGACGCCAAGAACCATGGCGACGCGCTGGTCCATTCGACCGAGAAGGCGATTGCCGAGCACGGCGACAAGGTCGGCGACGACGAACGCAAGGCCATCGAAGACGCCATGGCCGACCTCAAGGAAGCGCTGAAGGGCGACGACGCAGAGGCGATCAAGACCAAGACCAACACGCTGGCCCAGGCTTCCATGAAGCTTGGCGAAGCGATGTACACCCAGCAGGCCGAAGCCGACGCCAAGCGCGATGCGGCCAAGGATGACATCGTCGACGCCGAATTCACGGAAGTCGACGACGACAAGCCGAAGAAGTCGGCCTGATCACGAGCAAAAAAGGATGACCCTCATCCAGCGCAGCACAATGAGGCTGACAATGGATGAGGGTTATTTTTTGTGAAACCGGTGCGGCTAGCACGCAGCTTGCATCGGCATATATCGCATCATGATGATGCGGCGACCTGGGATTTCGGGCGGATCTGACGAATGTCCACCAAGCAATGTTACTACGAGACGCTGGAAGTCGAGCGCACCGCCAATGATGCGACGCTCAAGACCTCGTTCCGCAAGCTTGCGATGAAGTGGCATCCGGACAAGAACCCGGGCGATGCCGCCGCCGAAGTGAAGTTCAAGGAAATCGCCGAGGCCTATGACGTCCTCAAGGACGGCGACAAGCGTGCGGCCTATGATCGTTTCGGCCATGCCGCCTTCGAACAGGGCCATGGCGGCGGCGGCGGTCCGGGCTTTGGCTCCGGCTTCGCCTCATCCTTCTCCGATATTTTCGAAGACCTGTTCGGCATGGCCGGGCAGCGCGGTGGCCGCGGCAACGGTGGCCGCGAGCGCGGCGCTGATCTGCGCTACAATATGGAAATCACGCTGGAGGAAGCTTTCTCCGGCAAGACCGCCCAGATTGAAATTCCCGTCGCCGTCACCTGCGAAGCCTGCTCGGGCACCGGTGCCAAGGCTGGCACCAAGCCGAAGACCTGCTCGACCTGCGGCGGTCAGGGCCGCGTGCGTCAGGCCCAGGGTTTCTTCACGCTGGAGCGCACCTGCCCGAGCTGTCATGGCCGTGGCCAGATGATCGAAGATCCGTGCCCGAGCTGCTCCGGCGCCGGTCGTGTCGAACGCGAGCGCTCGCTCTCCGTGAATATTCCCGCAGGTGTCGAGGATGGCACCCGCATCCGTCTCGCCAATGAAGGTGAAGCCGGTACCCGCGGTGGTCCCGCCGGCGATCTCTACATTTTCCTGTCGCTGGCCTCGCACGATTTCTTCCAGCGCGATGGCGCCGATCTTCACTGTCGCGTGCCGATCTCCATGGTCACGGCTGCGCTCGGTGGCGAATTCGAAGTGCCGACCATCGAAGGCGGTCGCAACAAGGTGAAGGTGCCGTCGGGCACGCAGTCCGGCCGCCGTTTCCGCGTTGGCGGCAAGGGCATGCCTGTTCTGCGTTCGCGTCAGTCGGGCGACATGTATGTGCAAGTTGTCGTTGAGACGCCGCAGAACCTGACCAAGAAACAGCAAGAACTTCTCAGCGAATTCGAGAAGCTTTCTTCTGGTGCAACGCAACCAGAAGCAGCGGGATTCTTCACCAAGGTCAAGGACTTCTTCGGAACACGAAGCGCGTCCTGACGTTAGAATGCTTGACCGTTTCCACGGTTGGCGATACCCCTTTATGACGAAATTCTGACGTCCCGCACGTTCCGCGGTCTGCTTGGAAGCACAATGCCTCTGCAATCGTCCGCGCGTCCGTTGAAAAAGCCGCTTCGTCTCGATGACGAAGTCCGCTTCATCCGTTCATGGATCGACAAGCCGCTGCATATGGGCGCCGTGATGCCGTCGGGCAAAGCGTTGGCGCGTACGATGGCGCAATATGTCGATCCGCAAGGGACCGGTCCGGTCATCGAACTTGGTCCCGGCACCGGCGCGATCACCACTGCGCTCGTGGCGCATGGCATCGATCAGAAACGTCTGGTGCTCGTCGAATTCAATCCGACATTCTGTGCCCTGCTGCGCGAGCGCTATCCGCAAGCGACCGTCGTGCAGGGCGATGCCTATACGCTGCGTGATACGCTGTGGGACGTGCTGAAAGAGCCGGCCTCTGCCGTTGTCTCCGGCCTGCCGCTGGTCACAAAACCGATGCTGACGCGCCTGAAGCTGATCCGCGATGCCTTCGCGGCGCTGGCGCCGAATGCGCCTTTCGTGCAGTTCACCTATTCGGTGGCGCCGCCGATCCCGAAATCGCTGCCCGGTGTCTCCACCGAAGCGTCAGAGCGGATCTGGATGAACCTTCCGCCCGCCCGCGTCTGGGTGTATCGCAAGGGCTGAATATCTCGCGCTCAGCGGTAGTTCTCCCTTCACCTCTCCCCACCGGGGAGAGGTCGGATCGCACTTGCGATCCGGGTGAGGGGCGCCACAC
>CALRZK010000616.1:0-3174 GCA_943372615.1 Bradyrhizobium ivorense
AGCGTCGAGCGCCGCAAAGGGCTCATCGAGCATCAACAGCGCCGGTTCGTGGATCAGCGAACGGCACAGCGACACACGCTGCTGCATGCCACCGGAGAGCTCCCACGGATAGCGATCACCAAAGCCGGCGAGACCCACAGTGGCGAGCAGCTGCTCGGCCTTGGCGCGAAACTCGGCCTTCTTCGAACGGAATTGCGAGCGATAGGGCTCGACGATTTCCAGCGGCAGCAGCACATTGTCGATGACCTTGCGCCACGGCAGCAGATTGGCATGCTGGAACGCCATGCCGGCCATCTTGACCGGACCTTTGACCTCATTGCCATCGATACGGATGGTGCCGGCGGACGGCTTGTGCAGGCCGGTAACCAGCCGCATCAATGTCGACTTGCCGCAACCGCTTGGCCCGACCACGGCGGCGAATTCGCCGCGCTTCACCTTCAGCGTGGTGCCCCGGAGTGCGGTGATCTCGCCGGACGCGCCGCGATAGTTCAGCGTCACGTCATCGATATCGACAAAGGGGTCCATCAGCCCGCAATCACTTAGAACTTGCGCTGGTCGAGCGGCGGCAGATAGTCGGCGGTGAACAGATCCGCAGGCTTCGGCTTGGGATTCTTGAATTCATAGGTGATGGCGATCTGGTCGATCGCATCCGACATGCGCTTGCTGTCGATATCACCGATGCCGTTGTCCTTCACCCACGGTGTCACAAAGTTATCCTTGAGCGACATTTTCAGGCGCGCGAGTTCGATCTTCTCATCGGCAGTCTCGTTGCGCTTCATTACCGACTTGATGGCGGCTTCCGGATCCTTGTAGCTATCGACGATGCCCTTGATGGTCGCGCGCACGAAACCGGCAACGGCCTTGGGATTGGCCTTGGCGAAATCCGGATTGACCATCAGCGCATTGCCATAGAGCACGATGCCGTGGTCGGACATCAACATCACCTTGATGTCCTTCTCATTGAGCCCACGCGACAGCATGTTGAAATAGGACGAATAGGCAAAGCCGGTGATGGCATCGACCTTGCCATCCGCCAACATCGGCTCGCGCACGGGGAAGCCGACATTCTCGATCTTGACCTTGCTCTCGTCGATCTTGTTCTCCTTGACGAAGATCTTCCACTGCGCGAAGGCGCCATCTGCCGCGGGTGCGCCGAGCACCTTGCCCTCAAGATCCTTCGGGGCGTTGATGTTCGACCTGGCGGTGGAGACGATGGCGAAGGCCGGACGGTCATAGACCATCATCACCGACTTCACGTCCTTGTCCGGATTCTGGTCGCGGAAGCGGGCGAGCGAATTGATGTCGAAGAAGCCGATCGGATAGGTGCCGGCGGCGACGCGCGCGATGCCGGCCACCGAGCCCGGCCCGCTATCGATGGTGACGTCAAGGCCCTCGGCCTTGTAGTATCCCTTGTCGAGCGCGACGAAATACGGCGCCGAAGTGCCTTCGAACTTCCAGTCGAGGGCGAATTTCATGGCCGTCTGGGCATGTGCCGACAGGATCGACGTCATCAGCGCGGCGCCTGCGAGTGCACCGAGACCCAGTTTGCGAAGCATGAAGAAACCCTCTGATCGAATGTCACGCACAGGCTAGCACACGCCATGCCAGGATTGGGCGGAGGCCATATCATGCCTGCCGCCAAAACGCACATGCCGTGGGGATAAATCGCGCCGCGCGAGCGGGCCTAGACCGGCCTCGCCCGGAACTCGCGGCCCTCATTCATCCAGCGAATGCGCTCGTCCCGAAGCATGGTCCGACGCACCTTGCCGGCGTCGTCGCGCACGGGCTCCTGCGAGAACTCGTAACTCTCCGGGTGCTTGGGTTTTGCGAGGTTGTCGGCCAAAAAGCCGGGCATGCTCGCGGCCAATCCCGCACTCTTCGCGCCCGGTCGCAATTGCAGGACCGCATGGATGGAGGCGCCAAGATCGGGATGCGGCAGGCCGATGACGGCGCAACTCTCGATATCCGGATGCGCCAGCAGCGCCGCCTCGACTTCGGCGGGATAGACATTGGCGCCGCCGCGCAGGATCAGATCGGTGCGACGATCGGCCAACCAGATATAGCCGTCGGCATCGATATGGCCGATATCGCCGAGGGACTCCCAGCCGTCGGCGGAGCGCTTCGGCTCGGCACCGAGATAGTGATAGGTCGTGCCGGCGCCTTCCACCGACTTCAGATAGATCTCGCCGATCTCACCCGGCGGCAGATCACGTCCATCCTCGCCGACAACCTTCGCCCCGCCGATCTCGACCTTTCCGACCGAGCCCTTGCGCTTCAGCCATTCGGTGCCGGGAATGACACTGGAGGCCTGCCGCTCGGTGCCGCCATAGAGCTCGAAAATGCGCTCGGGACCGAGCCAGGCGATCCAGTCTTCCTTCAGGCGCGGCGGCATCGGCGCGGCCATGTGGAAGACGGTGCGCAGGCTGGAGACATCGTATTTCGCGCGGACCTCGGGAGGCAGCGCCCAGATGCGGCTCATCATGGTCGGGACGAAATTGACCCATTCGAGCTTCCACCGATCGATGAGCTTCAACGCTTCCTCGGCATCGAACTTGGTCATGCCGACAACGGTGCCGCCAGCGAACAGGCCCACATGCGCCACCGAGAATGGCGCATTGTGATAGAGCGGACCGGGATTGAGCAGTTGGACGCGCTCATGCACGTTCAATGGCTGCAGTTTCGGATCGGTCACCGCGGGCTGATGATCGACGATCACTTTCGGCCGCCCCGTCGAGCCGCCTGATGTCATTGCTTTCCAGTAGCGCGCGATCGGACCATCGATGGCTTCGTCCGAAAATCCCTCCGGCACGAAATCGGCGGGCAATCTGTTCGGGGCCTTCCAGTCATCCTCGCCGCCGATCACCAGCGACGGACGCAGCAATTCAAGAATCGCCGACGCTTCGCCGCGTGGCAGCCGATAGGACAGCGAGCACGGCGTGGCGCCGCATTTCCAGATCGCGAAGGTCGTTTCGAAGAAGGAATTGGAATTCGGCAGCCCGACCGCGATGAAGTCACCGGGCTTCACGCCCTGCTGAATGAAAGCCCGCGCACGCCGATTGGCGTTGCTTTCGAGCGCATCCCAACTAAGGGCGATGCCGTCATGCACGACGGCCGGCGCATCGGGACCATTTCGCGCGGCATGCCAGCGGGGAACGTCGGCCATCGGGATCAACA
>CALRZK010000617.1:0-3165 GCA_943372615.1 Bradyrhizobium ivorense
CCGGCGATCGATTCAGCCGGCTGATGCGGCTTGAAGCATTCGGCGTTCAGTCCCGCCTGAACACAAAGCCGATCAAGCCGATCCCTACGGCCGCGAGTGCAGCGCCGTAATAAGCCCACGGCATCTGGTTAATCATGAAGCTCGTGCGCGGCCATGGCACGATGCCGGTGCCCTGGCCAATCCAGAGCAGGCCGATCAGCAGCGAGAGAATTCCGAGCGTCAGAAATGGTGCGCGCATTGCTGAGTTACGTGCGCGCGCACCATGAGTTTCAGTCTGCGTGCCCAAAAGCCTCAGACGTCCAGCAAATCCTCGTTGGCGAATTCCGCCTTGTCCGAGATGAATGCAAACCGCGCTTCAGCCTTGGTGCCCATCAGGCGCTCGACGGAATCGGCGGTGCCTTCACGGTCGTCCGGCAGCAGCTGCACGCGCAGCAGCGTGCGGCGTGCCGGGTCCATGGTGGTTTCCTTCAGCTGGGCCGGCATCATTTCGCCAAGACCTTTGAAACGGCCGATATCGACCTTGGCATTGGCGTTGAATTCGCTCTTCAAGAGCGCGTCGCGATGCGCTTCGTCGCGGGCATAGACCGTCTTGCTGCCATGGGTGAGACGATAGAGCGGGGGCACCGCGAGATAGAGATGTCCCTCGTCGATCAGCTTCGGCATCTGCCGGTAGAAGAAGGTGATCAGCAAGGAGGCGATATGCGCGCCGTCGACATCGGCGTCGGTCATGATGATCACGCGCGAATAGCGCAGGTCTTCCTCGCGATATTGCGGGCCGGTGCCGCAGCCGATCGCCTGCATGAGGTCGGCGAGCTGGGTGTTGGCAGTCAGCTTGTCCTTGGTCGCCGAGGCGACGTTCAGGATTTTTCCGCGCAAGGGCAGGATCGCCTGGGTCTTGCGGTCACGCGCCTGTTTGGCGCTGCCGCCTGCCGAGTCACCCTCGACGATGAACAGTTCCGAGCCTTCGGTCGCGGTGTTGGTGCAGTCGGCCAGCTTGCCGGGCAGGCGCAGCTTCTTCACCGCGGTCTTGCGCGAGGTTTCCTTCTCGGCACGGCGGCGCAGGCGCTCGTCGGCGCGCTCGAGCACGAATTCGAGCAGCTTGTTGGCCTGAACCGGGTTGCCTGAGAGCCAGTGGTCGAACGGGTCCTTGATCGCCTGTTCGACGATCTTCTGGGCTTCGGCGGTGGCCAGGCGGTCCTTGGTCTGACCCTGAAATTCGGGCTCGCGCACGAACACCGACAGCATCACGGCGGCGCCCACCATCACGTCTTCCGATGTGATGGTGCCGGCGCGCTTGCCCTGGCCAACGCGTTCGGCGTGATCCTTGAGGCCGCGCAGCATGGCGCTGCGCATGCCGGATTCATGCGTACCACCGTCGGGCGTCGGCACGGTGTTGGTGTAGGAGGCCATGAAGCCGTCGGCATCGGCAGTCCAGGCGACGGCCCATTCGCAGGCGCCGTGGGAGCCGTTGCGGCCGGACTTGCCGGAGAAGATTTCCGGATGCACCAGCGTATCCGCATGGATCGCCGCGGCGAGATAATCCTTCAGGCCGCCCGGGAAGTGGAAGGTCGCCTCGGGCGGACAATCCTCGAGGCCCTTGAGCAGTTCGGGATCGCACTTCCAGCGGATCTCGACGCCGCCGAACAGATAGGCCTTCGAGCGCGCCATCTTGAACAGGCGCTGCGGCTTGAAATGCGCCTTGGCGCCAAAGATGTCGGTGTCCGGCTTGAACCGGACGCGGGTGCCGCGGCGGTTATGGACCTTGCCGAGTTCCTGCAGCTTGCCCTGCGGGATGCCGCGGGCAAAGGTCATCTTGTAGAGCTGCTGGTTGCGCGCGACCTCGACCTCGCAGAGCGAGGAGAGGGCGTTGACGACCGAGACGCCGACGCCGTGCAGACCGCCCGAGGTCTCATAGACCTTGGAGTCGAACTTGCCGCCCGCATGCAGGGTGCACATGATGACTTCGAGTGCGGACTTCTTCGGATGTTTCGGATGTGGATCGACCGGGATGCCGCGGCCGTTATCGGACACCGTCAAGAAACCGTCGGCAGCGAGTTCCACCTCGATGAAGGTCGCATGGCCCGCCAGCGCCTCGTCCATCGAGTTGTCGATCACTTCGGCGAACAGGTGATGCAGCGCCTTTTCGTCGGTTCCGCCGATATACATGCCCGGGCGGCGACGCACCGGCTCAAGGCCCTCAAGGACCTCGATGTCGGCAGCGGTGTAGCCAGCCTCCGCACTGGCAGCCTTCGGGGCTGCTTTGGCGGGCGTAGCGGATTTTGCGGCGGCCGATCCAAAAAGGTCGGCTTTGTCTTTTGGTTTCAGTGCCTTGGCCATGTGTCTTGAAGTCTTGTCTGATGTGTCGCCGCGGCAATCCGCGGCGAATCGTTGCGATGACTATGCCACGACTGGGCTGTCCATGGGCTAATCGGCCGGCGGCGCCGGGCTCAGGCCACGGTGGCGGCGCGCTCGGTGCGTAGCACGATCACCACGAAAAGCACCATGGCTGCGAGCATGATCAGCGAACCGATGATGGGAACCGCCATATAGGTGTGATTGGCTAAAAGGGTAATGCCGATCCCGATCGGGAACATCAGTCCGCCAACGATATGCAGCCAACCCTGAATACGCGCCAGCTGGCTGCGACCAACGGTTGGCACCACCCGATAATACAGTCCGAACAGAAACAACAGCACACCGCCGACCAGGTTGAGGTGGGCATGGGCGGGTGAGAGCAAAAAGTCTTCTTTGATCCCCATGGCGATGCCGGCGACCATGCCGACCAGCAACACGACAGCGCTCACGCAGATCATCAGCGATCCGATCATTCCGTCATCCTCTTGGATTGTGACTGGCCGGCGTCTGGCCGAATTCGGCAAGCCGGCGGAGAGCCCATTAGGCTCCGCAACCTCCGGATGGTTCAGCGCGACCGGTCACAAAGTCGGGATGCGTGATGAGACAAGCTTGTTCGACGGGGCTAGATCAGCCCGGCGACTTTGAGCAGGACGCCGGTCACGCATGAAGCGCCGAGCACGGGAAGCATGCCGAGCTTAAAGCGCAGGATGGTGATTGCGGCAGCCGCGGACAGTACGACGGCAGCGGGATCGATGCTGGCAAGCACCGGCATCTTCGCTCCTTGCGGCTACGATGAACCAGAAATCCTCC
>CALRZK010000618.1:0-3160 GCA_943372615.1 Bradyrhizobium ivorense
ATTCAAGCCGCCACCGTTTCCGCCCGGATAC
Organism: Bradyrhizobium ivorense; assembly: GCA_943372615.1. Classification (GTDB taxonomy): domain Bacteria; phylum Pseudomonadota; class Alphaproteobacteria; order Rhizobiales; family Xanthobacteraceae; genus Tardiphaga; species Tardiphaga ivorense_A. Next base: position 32 of record CALRZK010000618.1, read on the forward strand.
ACCGCACCACGCGATCGCCCGCGAGTTCGACATTCGGCGGCAGAGCCTCCGTGCAGCGATCCTGTGCAAACTTGCAGCGCGGTGCGAATGAGCAGCTTGCCGGCTTCGTATCGAGCGAGGGCGGCGTGCCAGGGATGGTTTCAAGACGTTCGCCGCGTTTGGCGCCATGCACCGTCGATGACAGCAGGCCCTTCGGATAGGGATGCACCGCCGAGCGCACGATCTGGCTCGTGGTGCCCTGCTCCACGATCTGGCCGGCATACATAACGGCGACGCGGTCGCAGATCTCGATGGCAACGCCGATATCGTGGGTCACGAAAATGATCGACATGCCGAATTCGCGCTGCAACTCACGTAGCAGCAGCAGGATCTGGATCTGCACTGTGGCGTCCAGCGCCGTGGTCGGCTCGTCCGCCAGCAGGATTTTTGGCTTGCAGGCGAGCGCGAGTGCGATCATTGCGCGCTGACGCATGCCACCGGACATCTCATGGGGATAGGCATCGAGACGGCGTTTGGCTGATGGAATGCGTACGACCTCCAGCATCTCCAGCGCGCGCTTTACGCCTTCCGCATGGGTCTTCCCCTCGTGGCGGACAACGCTTTCAGCGATCTGCTGGCCGATCGTGTAGACAGGATCGAGAGCCAGTGCTGGCTCCTGAAAAATCATCGACACACTCTGGCCGCGAAATTTCGACAGCTCGTCGTCATCCAGGGCCAGCACGTCCTTGCCCAACACACTGACGGTGCCGGTGATCTGGGTGCGCTTCTTCGGCAGTAGCCGCATCAGCGCGCGCAAGGTCACGCTCTTGCCCGAACCGGATTCGCCGAGCAGACCGAGCACCTCGCCCTGCTTCACCGACAGACTGAGATCGTTCACCGCATAGACGGTGCGTTCACCGCGGAACGTGACGTTGAGATTGCGGACGTCGATCAGATTGGTCATGGCAATTCCGGGGATTTCGTATGGTGATTGGTCGCGCGCTGGAATGTGGCGCCGATGGTCAGCAGCGTTGCTTCATCGAACGGACGACCAACAAGCTGCATGCCAACCGGCAATTTCGCCTTGGTGAAGCCGGCGGGAACCGAGAGCGCGGGCAGACCGAGATAATTGATCGGCCGGGTGAAACGCGTGACGCGCTGGATCAGCGCCTCGGCACCGGGGCCGTTGCCGATATCGGTCTCGTCGATCCGGGGCGCCGCCATGGGCGAAACCGGCGCGAGAATGGCATCGACGCCGGCGGCCGCTGCGAGATGCGCCGCAAGCGCAGGACCGCGCCAGCGCAAGGCTTCGAGATAAGCCACGCCGGTGACGGCGAGACCGTTTTCGAGACGCATCAGAACCTGCGGGCCGTAATCCTGCGGGCGCTCGATCATCCAGCGCTTGTGCAGGGCTGCAGCTTCGGTCGCGAGCACGAGCTGCGACGCTCCGCTGAGCTGGAGCTGATTGGGCAGATCGATCTCGACGATCATGATCCCCTCATCCTTCAGCGCCGCAATCGTGTTCTGCAGGACCGCAGCGACCTCGGGATCGAGATCGTCCACATAGAATGCCTTGGGAATGCCCACGGTCATGCCCTTCGCGGACGCCTTGGTCGCGGCCATGTAATCCGGCACGTCGCGTGTGCTGGTGGTGGGATCGAGCGGATCGGCACCGGCCATCAGGCCCGTGACGAGCGCGCAGTCCTCGACGGTGCGTGCCAGCGGACCGACCGTGTCGAGCGATTGCGACAGCGGCATCGCACCGGCACGGCTGACAAGACCAACGGTGGTCTTGAGACCGGACACGCCGCAGAAATGCGCGGGCATGCGGATCGAGCCGCCGGTGTCGGAGCCGAGCGCTGCAAAGGTCAGGCGCGCAGCGACCGCCGAGCCGGACCCTGACGAGGAGCCGCCGGTGGCATGCGCGACATTCCAGGGATTGCGGACAGGTCCGTAATGAGTGTTGTGACCGAGCGGACCGAAGGCGAATTCGACCATCTGCAGAGAGCCGAGACGGACAGTGCCGGCATCCTTGAGGCGCTGCAGCGAGGTGGCCGTGGTTTTGGCGACCCAATCCTTGCGGATTTTCGAGCCGCAGGTCACCACATGACCCTCGTCGTAATACATGTCCTTATGCGCCATCGGCACGCCATGCAGCACGCCGTGACTGTTACCTTTGGCAAGCGCGGCATCCGCCGCGTCGGCGGCCTTCAGCGCAGCATCGGCTTCAATAGACATATAGGCGTTGAGATGCGGCTGCCATTTGGCGGCGCGATCGAGGCAGGATTGCGTGGCTTCGCGCGAAGAGATTTTCTTCTCGGCGATGGCTGCTGCGATCTCGGTGACCGATAGCAAGGCGGGTTCGGTGGCGCTCATTTGCCGGCCTTTCCATTCTGGACCGCGATGTAAGTCGCGGGCTCGAGATCGAGCGGCAATGTGCCGGCGATAGCGGCGAAGTTTTCGAAAGCCGGCCCCATGGAGACTGCAATGCGCTCGGCGGTCTCATCGGAGGCGGGCACGCCCGTCACTTCGGACAGCACCTTGATCTGTTTTGCAGTTGGTTTCGTCATCTCACTGCACTCCTGCGCTGGGCGCTTTGCTGTGACCGGAACCGGGGATCGCCATGAAGCATGCGGCCTGATGCCCGCTTGCGGAGATTTCCGTTAGCAACGGTTTGCTCTCGCCGCACATGGCTTCAGCAAACGCACATCGCGTGTGGAAACGGCAACCGGATGGCGGGTCGATCGGGTTCGGCGGATCGCCGGTGATCGGCGGGACTTCGGTGCGGTTGTCGGGATCGGTGGACGGCATCGCCGCCAGCAGCGCGCGCGTATAGGGATGCGCCGGTGCGTCCCACACATCATCAACGGGACCGAGTTCGACGACTTCGCCGAGATACATCACCAGCACGCGGTCGGAGATGTAGCGAACCACGTTGAGGTCATGACTGATGAAGAGATAGGTCAGGCCGAATTCGCGCTTGAGGTCGACCAGCAGGTTGAGAACCTGCGCTTCCACCGACTTGTCGAGCGCCGACACGGCCTCGTCGAGAATGACGAGGCGCGGCGACAGTGCCAATGCACGTGCGATGTTGACGCGCTGGCGCTGACCGCCGGAGACTTCGTGCGGATAGCGATTGGCAAAGGTCTC
>CALRZK010000619.1:0-3159 GCA_943372615.1 Bradyrhizobium ivorense
AATCACCGAGCCGATCGACGTGACGATCGCCCTATCGTCCTGGACAAGATTGCGCCCGGCCGACAGTTCCAGCGAGCCCGGACCCGCGATCTGGACATTTGCATACAGGATGTCACGCCCGGCGGAGATGACAGACACATCAGTCTCACGCTCATGCACGATGAGATTGCCACGCAACTTCGCCGTCTCATAAGGGAAGTAATCGGGCTCGGGCTGCACGAACAATGGCGCATGTCCGGTGTTCACGATGTCCCGACCGGCCATCATGCGCAGCGGCGCACCCGCATTGTACCAAGTCAGCAGAGACCGTCGAGACGATGTCAAAGCGCTGAAGCTCAGAACTTCGCCAGACCTGACGCCGATGATATCACCAGCCCGCGCGTAAAAACGCACCGGCTCGGCATCATCCGCACGTCCGAGCGGTATGGCCGCCGAGTTCGGGCCGAAAGCAAACAATGTGTTGATGCGCGGCGCCGGAGTCGCGGGTTGATAGTTCAGTCCCATCCCCTCGGTCGCGAGATTGTGTACCGTCACGCCGCCGGATTGCCCCGCAAAAGCAGGATTGAATGGATCGGGCAGATCGGCGCCGGAGCCCGACAGGCTGATGGTATAGCCACCCGCATTGATATGCTCGGCCGCAAGGATCTGCAGTTCGCTGCGCGGTGACGGCGCAATCAGAAGGGACCCGGTCCGCGCTGACGGGCTGGTCGGCGCGCTGTAGCCCGTTGCTGTGCCGTAGAACACGCTGCCGCCGAGCGCTGCCGCGCGCAGGACCGAGGGATAGGTGAACCATCCGTCGGCCTGATTGCGATCGCTGGCGCGGTTCCTGCCCAGGATCAACGTCGTATCGATCTCAGCCGACATGACCGGCGTCAGGCTGCCGCCGGCCGACATCAGATTGATCGCCGTATGCGGCGTCCAGAGCGAGAACCAGCTTTGCCCGCCGCCAGTGAAGGACGAGCCACGTGCCGAGAATGCCGAACTGTTGGCGAGGTAACTGCGGCCAGCATCGCCAGCACCACCAAGCACGAGATCGCCCAGCGTATCGAGATAGACCGGCGAATCGCCGGGAACGAGCGTGATGCCGCCGCGAACGAGTGCCAGCGCCGGCGTGAACGGATCAATCGCCCTGGTATCGAAGGCATCCGAGCGACCGGTGCCGCCGGTCTTGTAGTAGAACTGGGTGGTGCCAGATGAACCGGCAGCGACATTGGTCAGGCCGCGCAGATTGACGATAGCACCATAGGCATCGTTGCGCTCATTGCCGGTCGTCCGCAAAGGGTTGAGACGTCCGCCAATGGTGACATCGATGTCGCCACCACCGGTGAGCACCAGCGAGCCATCGGATGTGACGCGCCCCGTGCTGCCGACCGCGACAACGAGCCCTTGACTGCGTGCGGCGACATTGCTGTTGCCCGACGCAAACCCGCGCAATGTGACGGCGCCCGCATCGCCGGCGGCCCGGATATCGACATTGCCACCACCGAGGGCACCGAAGCCCAGGAAACCTGATATGACCGGATTCGTGGCCAGTTCCGGCAGAGTGTAGGTGCCGAAATTAACCCACCACGACGTGGGAATCGCCTGATCGACGGCAGCCGTGCCAGACCCCTGGCGCCATAGCCAGTTGCCCACGACGGCGCTGGATGTGCGGCCATCGGCAAAGCCCTGGAGATCGCCGATCAGTGCCCCCCCGAGGGAGACGGCAAGGTTACCGCCGCGGTCCGGATACCAGGCACGGTAGGCAGAAAGGGCTGCCGCATAGTCGGCGGACTGCGCGCCGATCAAGGTGTTGTCTGCCAGCGTCCCGCGTGCACGCTGGAAGGCCGGATCGACCGCGGTCGCGGTGCCTGCGGTGTAGACACCGAAGAGCGAATGCATGCGCAGATCGCCGGCAGCAACCAGATCGGGATCGCCGGTGCCCGTGCGCAACACGCTGTAGCCGGGCGCCCGCAGATCATGGGACGCGGCATCCGGAATGCGCACGCAATCATATACTCCTGAGGCGCACCGGGTGTTCTGGATTGTCGCCGTTACTCTGTTGCCAGGAACCGCCGCGGAAGGGTTCTTGCCGTCCGGATCCGCGCCCCATACCCAATAGCCGGGCGTGACGGATGAGCGCGCCAGATAGTGTGTATCGGCCAGAACGATGCTGGCACCGAGACCCACGACCGATAACGCACGATGATCCGACGACGACAGGTCCGCACCGGCCACGAAGCGCATGTCCCATGACAGCGTACCGTCTCCGAGCATCGGCGCGACCGCCCAGTTGCGCCCCTGCGAGCCGCCAACGGAAGGACGCAGGCTGATCGGCAGATTGCCCGGCAGTTCGACATGGGTCATGGACGGAATGAGCGCGCCCTGGGCGAGGGACGTCGGTCGCGTGGTCGTCATGGCGATCGGCAGGAACACACCCTTCGGCCATGTCATTGCGGCCAACGGCGTGGCGGCAAGCAGGCGCGTGCCGGCGCCAAGCCTCATACCCGCGGTAAAGGTCACTTGCTCAGACGTGACCGTACCGGCGGCATAGGCCAGAGAGCCATCGGCGGCATAGACATTGGCGGCCAGTACACTGCCGCCCGGCACGACCATATTGCCGGCGAGTACCGCATCCACCGGCAGCACCGTGCCAGCAGGCAGAGACATGGCAGCGACATCGATGGCGTAGTTCAGCCTGGCGCCCGCCGGGAATTGTGTGCCGGTATCGAGCGTGACGCCGTCGATCGGCACCACGATATCACCGCCAAACGGCGTCGAACCACTGCCGATCGCGCTGCCTAGATTCTCCGTCAACACCCAGCCGCTATCGTCGAGCGTCGACGCAGGAAGCGCGAAACCGTCCGTCACGCTGCCGCGCACATTCAGGTTTCCAGCCGCGCGCAGAACGAGAACACCGGGCTCGCCATAGCCGCGCCGCGCCGGGTCGGCCGGATTGGAATGTGGCCCGTAGCGATAGTTCGACAGATCGATATCGCCGGTAATGGTCAGATCGCCATCGGGATTGGCCGCGCTCTTGACGGCCACGATCTCCACGCCGGGGCGCAAGTGGTAGCCTCCGAGGCCAGCCAGCCGCGCCGAGAGCGCACCATTGCCGAGCGCCGCATTGATGAAGCTACGGCTATGGGCATCGATCGTGTCGAGATAGGCTTGCGAGAC
>CALRZK010000620.1:0-3147 GCA_943372615.1 Bradyrhizobium ivorense
CGCGTCGGACCTCTCCTCCTTCGTACTTCAGGCACAAGCTTCCAAAGCGAAGATTATCGGCATTGCCGGCGGGCCGCCGAACAATATCAACGAGATCAAGACCGCCGGTGAATTCGGCGTGTTCAAGGGCGGCCAGCAGATGGCGGCCCTGCTGGCACTGATCACCGATATCGACTCGCTGGGCCTGCAGACCGCGCAGGGACTGCTGCTGACGACATCATTCTACTGGGACATGGACGACAAAACCCGTGCCTGGTCGAAGCGCTTTTTCGACAAGATGAAGCGCATGCCGACCATGTGGCAGGCCGGCGTCTATTCATCGACCATGGTTTATCTCAATGCCATCAAGGAAGCCGGCACCGACGATCCGCTGAAAGTCGCCGCAAAGATGCGCGAGAAGCCGATCGAGGATTTCTTCGCCCGCAACGGCAAGCTGCGCGAGGACGGGCTGATGGTGCATGACCTGATGCTGGTACAGGTCAAGTCGCCAGAAGAATCGAAATATCCATGGGACTACTACAAGATCCTCGCCAAGATCTCCGGCGAGGATGCGTTCGGACCACCAGACCCGGCGTGTGGGCTGGGGAAGAAGTAAGGGACCGCAAGCTCTCCTGTCATCCCGGCGAAAGCCGGGATCCATACACGCTGCAGATATATTTCCAGCGTGATCGAGATTGCTTTGCCTTCGCTTCCCCATCAGCTCGGAGGTTATGGGTCCCGGCATTCGCCGGGACGACACGAGGTCACTTCACCACCCCAATCTCCCAAAAATATTTCAGCACGCCAGGATGGATCATCGTCAGCTCCGGCGCGGCGGTAACCGTATTGCTCGCCGTCGTCTCCTTCGCTTGCGCGAGCTTCGCGCCCAACGTGCCTTCGGCGCCATGCAACGTCTTCGCCAGCCGATACGCCACATCATCCGGCAGCGTTTCTCGCGCGAGGATGTAGCTCCACGACCCCACCGATGCGATCGGTGCTGGCTGGTTCGGATAGCTGTTCGCGCCGATCAGCAGCGGCTTCAGGAAGCTGTGCTTACTGCGGATCTGCGCGATCTCGCTTGCATCCGGCGCAATGAAGCGCGCCCCGCCAGGGCTTTCGCTCATGGTCTTAAAGCCAGGCCAGCCGATCCCAGCGCCCCACAGCGCAGCCACACGGCCATCCAGCACCATCGCCGGCCCGTCGCCCGCGCGATCGAGATAGACCGCCTGAAAATCCTTGTCCTGATCGAGCCCAAGCCCGTCCAGCACATAGCGCGACAGAAACACGAGGCCCGAGCCTTTGGCGCCGAACGCCACCGGCTTGCCGACGAGATCGCGGATGGTCTTGTACCGACTATCGGCGCGCACCACGAACATGCCGGGATTGGAATAGAGCGCCGTCAGGATCTTGAGCTTGGTCGGCGCCCGCTTGATGCCCTTGAACGCCTCATAGGCCGGCTCGCCCGCCACCAATGCGAGATCGAGCTTGCCGTCTTCCAGCAAGGGAATGTTCTCGGTCGAGCCCATGGTATTCTGCGTCTTGAGCTGCAGCGACGGATCGGCCGCGTTCATCACCTCGGCAAAGGCATCGCCGTAGAGCGGGAAGCCACCGCCCGGTGTCGCGGTGCCAAGGCTCAGGATCGTCGATGACATCGGCTTCACTTCCTGTTGTGCCAACGCACTGCCGGACATCAGCAGCGCCGCGCAAATCCACATCATGCTCTTCATGAGACATCCTGACGCGATGACAATGACCGCACAGCCAGAGGTAGGCAAATGCCGGATTCTATGAAAGCATGACATCAACGGGCAGCAAAGCCCGATCAACGCTGCGCCGCCATGCCAACGACGACATGTCGATAACGGACATGCGGTCGCGGTCACAACACTGGGAGGGACTATGTTCGCATGTCTGCGCGCGATGATCCTGTGCGTCATCGCTTTTGTCGGTATCGCCACCCCCGCTTCCGCCACCGGCTATCCGGATCGCCCGGTGCGCTGGCTGATCGGCTTTGCCGCCGGCGGCCCCGTCGATATCGTCGCCCGCATCATGGCGCAGTGGCTGTCGGATCATTTCGGCCAGCAATTCATCGTCGAGAACCGCGCAGGCTCCGGCGGCAATCTTGCGGCTGCAGCCGCCGTCACCTCGGCGCCCGACGGCTATACGCTGCTGTTCGTCGCACCCAACAATGCGATCTCTGCTTCGCTCTACAAGAAGCTGCCCTACGACTTCATCCGCGACACCACGCCGGTCGCCAGCATCATGCAGCTCACCAATATGATGGTGGTCTCCAATGCGATGCCGGTGAAATCGATCAAGGAATTCATCGACTACTGCAAGGCCAATCCCGGCAAGATCTCCTATGCCTCATCGGGCAATGGCACCTCGGTGCACATGTCGGCCGAGCTGTTCAAGGCCATGACCAAATGCGACATGACCCACGTGCCCTATCGCGGCTCGGCCATCGCCTTTCCGGACATCATCTCCAATAAGGTGCAGCTGATCTTCGACAACCTGCCCACCGCGCTCGAGCAATCCCGGGGCGGCAGCGTGCGTGCGCTTGGCGTAACCTCGCCGCAACGCTGGCCCACTTTGCCGGAAATCCCGGCCATCGCCGAAACCGTGCCGGGCTTTGAGTCGATCGGCTTCTACGGCATCTCCGCTCCCAAGGGCACACCGCCGGAGATTATCACCACGCTAAATAAAGCTGTCGGCGAAGCGCTGAAAGACCCCAAACTGGTCGCGCGCCTCGCCGATGCCGGCGGCGTCGCCAAGCCGATGACGCCGGAGGAGTTTGGCAAACTCGTCGCTGCCGAAACCGAGAAATGGCGCAAGGTGGTGGAATTCGCCGGCGTATCGGTGGATTGAGGCAGCGCCAGCGAAGCTAAACGCTCACAGCAACCAGCGCCGGCAGCATTTCCGAATGACTGACGGCGCCGGCCACCAGCCAGGCGAAGCCAAGCAGCGCCAGGAAGCCGAGGAAGAACAGGCCGAACAGGATCAGCGAGATCTTCTTGGCAAAGGCCGAGATATTGGTGAAGCCGAGCCCGCCGGCGATCAGCGATATGATCAGAGAAATAATGGCCCAGCGCAGCATCCCGGCTCCCCCGCTTTGAAAATGCGGACAGGAACGCCGCCTCAGCACCAAAGTTCCGCGACCGGCTGTCC
>CALRZK010000621.1:0-3145 GCA_943372615.1 Bradyrhizobium ivorense
TCGCCTTCATGGTGGGCGCGTCCTATGCGGCCGTGCCGTTCTATGACTGGGTCTGCCGCGCCACCGGCTTCAATGGCACCACCATGGTCGCGTCGGGCGCACCGGCCTCGGGGCCCATCGGCCGCAAGATTTCGGTGCGCTTCGACGCCAATGTGGCGCCGGGCCTGCCGTGGAAATTCGTGCCGGAGCAGAGTGAAGTCGAAGTTCGTATCGGCGAGGTGCTCACGGTTTTCTACACCGTGACCAACCAGTCCGCCCGCACCACTTCGGCCCAGGCCGCCTATAATGTGGCGCCGCTGACGGTCGGCTCGTATTTCCAGAAGATCAACTGCTTCTGTTTCACGGATCAGACACTTGGACCGGGCGAGAAGCGCGAAATGCCTGTCGTGTTCTATGTCGATCCGAAACTCGCGGACGACCGCGAGAATGACGGGCTGAATTCGATCACGCTGTCCTACACGTTCTATCCCCTGCGCGATCAGGCGCCTAAGCCGGTCGCGGCGACGGAGACCGACAAGCGCAAGGGCAATCTCTAAGTTTTTAAAGCTACAACATCGAAATAACGCGCGCCGATCCAACAGGCGCAACTGACGGAGAGAGACACATGGCGACGGCAGAGGCGGGCACCGCGCACGCCAAGCATCACGACTATCATCTCGTCGATCCCTCGCCGTGGCCGGCGGTCGGCTCGCTGTTCGCCTTCATCATGGCGGTCGGCGCGGTCAGCTGGATGCATCACATGTATGCCGCGGCGCCCATCGTGTTCGGCATCGGCACCCTCGGCGTGCTCTACACTTTCGCCAGCTGGTGGACCGATGTGGTGAAGGAAGCCATTCGTGGTGATCACACCCGCGTCGTGCAGCTGCATCACCGCTACGGCATGATCCTGTTCATCGCCTCGGAAGTGATGTTCTTCGTTGCCTGGTTCTGGGCTTATTTCAACGCAGCGCTGTTCCCGGCTGATCCCGTGCATGCCACGCGTGAGGCGCTGTTCGGCGGTGTGTGGCCGCCGAAGGACATCCAGACCTTCGATCCCTGGCATCTGCCGCTGTTCAACACGCTGATCCTGCTGACCTCGGGCACCACCGTCACCTGGGCGCATCACGCGCTGCTGGAAGGCGACCGCAAGGGCCTGAAATACGGCCTGATCCTCACGGTCATGCTCGGCGTGCTGTTCTCTTTCGTGCAGGCCTATGAATACAGCCACGCCGCTTTCGCCTTCAAAGGCCACGTCTATGGCGCGACCTTCTTCATGGCCACCGGCTTCCACGGCTTCCATGTTCTGGTCGGCACCATCTTCCTCCTGGTTTGCCTGTTCCGTGTCTATGCCGGCCACTTCACGCCGAAGCAGCATCTCGGCTTCGAATTCGCCGCCTGGTACTGGCACTTCGTGGACGTGGTGTGGCTGTTCCTGTTCGTCACGATCTATGTCTGGGGTTATGGCGGCGTGATCGCCGGCGCCGCCGCGCATTGATCGGACGCTGAGAGGGCTCTTTCTTCACCTCCCCCCTCCGGGGAGAGGTCGATCGGCGAAGCCGAGCGGGTGAGGGGGAGCCAAAAGCTCCGCCGCCTGAGTTTGCCCCCTCACCCGCGCGCACGAGCGCGCGACCTCTCCCCGGAGGGGAGAGGTGAACGGAGCGCCGCTTCGTGAGTGGAGAGTGGAAAGTTGCCTGATCAATCCACCGCTCCTGCTACCCTCGCGCAAACCGTCACCCGCGGCCTCGCCTGCAAATGCCCGCGCTGCGGCGAGGGCAAGCTCTATGGCGGCTTCATCACCTTGCGTCCGAGCTGCGAACACTGCGGCCTCGATTACGCTTTCATCGACACCGGCGATGGTCCGGCGATCTTTATCATCATGATCGCCGGCGCCATCGTAGTTGGTGCGGCGCTGATCGTCGAAGTGAAGTACCAGCCACCCTTCTGGCTCCATGCCGCGCTCTGGTTGCCGTTGATTCTGGCGACCACATTGCTGCCGCTGCGCTCCATGAAATCGCTCTTGATCGCCCTGCAGTTCCACCACAAGGCCTCCGAAGGCCAGTTGATCGCGCGCAAGTCCAAATGAATGACGTCACCGCGCGCCGGCGCAGCATCACCGGTTTCGGCATCGCCACCCTGGTCATCGTCGCCACGCTGCTCAGTCTCGGCTTCTGGCAGCTGCAGCGTCGCACCGAGAAGCACGCATTGATCGCAGCCCTCGATGCACGACTCGCGGAGGCACCGGTCGCGCTGCCGCCGTCCGATCGCTGGAGCGCAATGAGTGCCGCGACGGACGAATTCCGTCGCGTCACCTTCACCGCCACCTACAAGCCGCAGCCGGACGCAATGGTCTACAGCTCCGGCTCCGGCGTGCGTCCGGACGTTCCTGGCGCCGTTACATGGGCTTTCCTGCCCGCCGCGCTCCCGAATGGCGCAACGGTCGTGGTCAACACGGGCTTCGTCCAGAACACGATGCAGGACCGTGTCCAGCAGGATCGTGTGGCCAAAACGCTGATCACCGGCGCGCCAGTGACGATGACCGGCTACCTCCGCTATCCCGAAACCGCAGGTACCCTTACGCCGCATGAGGATGTCGCCAAGCGTCTCTGGTTCAATCGCGACCAACGCGCCATGGCGAGCGCCCTCGGCTGGGGCGACGTCGCGCCCTTCTATGTCGATCTGGAAGCCCCGGTCCCGGCGAACGGTATCCCCAAGCCCGGCCCACTCGTCGTCCGTCTCAAGGACGACCACATGCAATACGCCATCACCTGGTTCAGCCTGGCCGCCGCCGTGGTGATTGCCTTTGGGGTGTGGACCCGGGGCCAGAAACGTTCCGTATAGTCCTCGCTACGCGCTAGCTATCGCTTTGCGAATAGTCTTCATGGCGATGATCATGCGTGGCTCGTGCTGGGGTAAGTCGATGAAGCCCAGCTCGCGATAGAGTTTCGCGGCGCGATCGTTCAGCGCATCGAGCACCAGAAAATGTGCGCCGATGACATCAGCGACCTGCACGCAACGGTGGAATGCGTCGGCCATCAGGAAGCTGCCGCCACCTTTGCCTTGGTGATCGAGATGAAAGCCGATGATCGACAGGTAGATGGCGGCGATAGTCGGATAGTTGGGCAGCTTCTTCGCGACGATCTGTGGCAGTGATGTCGCGTCGATCGCA
>CALRZK010000622.1:0-3144 GCA_943372615.1 Bradyrhizobium ivorense
CGCCGGCATCGCCAGTGCCGCCGAGATCGAGCAGGCTATCACCTGTCAGCAGGCCGAGATCGAGCAGATGCGGACCGTTGGGACCGACATCGAGCACGTTTAAGCTAGCGCTGTGTGTCGTATCTGGCGTGGCGAGCAGATCAAGGCCGAGGCCGTTGCTGGTTGCAGGGCCGAGATCGATATCGATCAAATGACCCGAAGAGGAACCAACGACGTCACCGACAACGCCATTAAGCAGCCCGCCGCCAAGACCACCGAGCAATCCGCCGCCATCGGCACTGTCACCACCATTGATGTTGAGGATGGGCAGGTTTTGCAGGCCCAAGGTAAGACTGTTGATCAGCTCTGGAACAGGATTGAGTGGATCAGGACCATTGAGCAGTGAGCCCACAACATCGATAGCAGCATCCAGCGTGTCGCCGAGATCACCACCGACATGTGCAATGACGTCGTCGAGGCCACCATTGAGCAACGTGGACGGCGCATTCACGACGTCGGTAACTAGATTGGTGTGTCCATCATCAGCGGCAGGCAGAACGGCACCAGTGGTACCGAGGCCAGCAGTTTCACCGAGATTTGTTACCGTATGCAGAAGATCGTTCAAACCGCTGTTGTGAGCCAGTGTCTCAATTTCCGCATGTACATCCTTGATCAGGATATTGGTCGCGTCGAACACAGGCTGAGCGCCACCTTCAGCGCCAGCGAGTGCGAGCTGTGACGGCGTGCCGAGATTGAGCACATCACCGACACCGAGCAGGTTCGACGTGTCGGTGCCGAGCACGCCATCGACAACGTCAGTGACAGGATCGAGCAATCCTGCCGTGACGAGCGGGCCATCGTCAGTCGCGGTCGGCGTGGCGGCATTCGCCGTCACATCGGCGGAGGCTGTGTCATCGCCAAGCAATGCATTGAGGGAGAGCGGAAGTGCGCTGTCACTATTGGTATCATTGAGCAGCGCCGTCGAACCGGCCAGGACTTCGACCAACCGGTTGGTATCGGTTCCGTTGAGAAGGGTCGCCATGTCATGAACTCCACTGGATCAAGTGGAGTGAGAACCAACACTTCGCGTGCTTGTTGCGGAGAGGATGGTACCTACAACCTCACTGGGTAATGTGCGGTGACCTCGATCGGACGGAGTTTGTGAAAGTCTTAGTCAGCTGGAACGCGTACTGCGATGCACATGGCCTCAATAACGCAGCACGCGCGCCCCCGCATACGCCCCCAGCGCCGTCACGACGACCGTCGCGATCGTGTACCAGACCGCGACAAACAGCGGCGAGTCATCCGTGCAATGGGTGGCGTAGACAGTCGCAGCGAGTCCCGACGACATCAGACCTGCCAAAGCGCCGACAAAAGCCGGGCGTGACGTTGCGCCCTGCCGCAGCGCGAGCAATGCAGCGCCGAGGATCGGCAGCGACAGCAGCGAGATCGCGGCCGTGCAGAGCATCGCGCCCTTGCCCATCATGCGCGCCATCATTGGCGGCTTCTGCGGCATCATCATCTCGGCGATGATGGCACCAATCAGGATGAAAGGTGACAGCAGCAACATCCACACCCAGCGACCGAGCACCGCGTCCGGCCGCGACAGATGCAGGCTGATGACGATGGCCGGAATTGCCAGCGCGAGCGTGATGACGAATTTCAGATCGAAGAATGGATTGCGCATCGCCGCCATGAAATCGGGGCGCAGACCGATGGTGACGAGCATCATGGCGGCAGCCACCGGCATGGCGATGAGCAATGCCACGGCGAGTTGCGTGCGCACCGGCTGCGGCCGGTGATCATTGTCGGCGGCGAGCGCCAGGAGCAATCGATCGGTATCCATTATCAATCCTCCCGCAATTTGGCTGCGAGGCTGGCCAATCCGCGATGCAGCGCGACGCGCACATTGCCTTCGGTCATCGACAGTTTCTCGGCGGTCTGCCGGATCGAGGCATTCTCCACCGCGATCGACTGCAGCACATCGCGCTGGCGCGGCGAGAGATCATCGAGATGGCTCGCGATATCCACCGTGGGCAATGGCTCTTCCGGCGGCGCGCTCGGCAACGTTTCGGAGAAATCGTCGATATCCACGAAGATGCGGCGGCCGCGCTTGCGCAGCGCATCGATCAGCTTGTTGCGCGCGATCGCGAACAGCCACGGCGCGAAGGGCGCGTTGGCGTCCCAGGTGTGCCGCTTCAGATGCACCGCGAGTAGAATGTCCTGCACGATATCCTCGGCCTGGTCAGGCGGCTGTCCGGCGCGCGACAAACCCTGCCGCGCACCCGCGCGCAATACCGGCGTGACCGACTTCAACAGGCGGTGATAGGCCGCGCTGTCGCCAGCCATGGCCAACTGCATCAGACCCGTCCATTCATCGTCGTCACGTCCGCGCACGCGCGCTCCTGAAGGCATTTCGGCGGGGAGATCAGAATGTTACGCCCGCGCCCGAGACATCACAGAAGCGTGACCGCGCGTCGCGATCCCAGCCCTGCAGGACGGCTCATAGCACCATTGCGACGCGGCGCGCATCCCAACCTGATACGGCAACGGCCGATCATGGCGCGAATAAGCGCGAAGATTCCCCTTTTTTGCCCCCTTGTGGTCACGCGCGCAGTTTCCTTTGGCGCCGTTGGGGCGGGTATCCTTGGGGAGACTATGATGAAATTTGAGACCACCAGGCACGCCGCATGGATCCTCGCGGCGGGATTGTGGGTATCGGCATTCGCCTACCCTGCCACGGACGCCAGAGCGCAGGAAGCAGCCCAGGCGCCGCAACAGCCCGCCGTCGGCACCGCCACCGGCGTCGTCGCTGCCCCGGAACAGCCGACCCGCCTGCATCCCAAAAAGACCGCCAGCAAGCCGAGGAAGGCAGAACGCCACGCCAAGGCGAAAAAGCCCGCCCAGGAAGAGGCGACCAAGGAAGACACCGCAAAGGCCGAAGATCTGAAGCCCACCCAGAACGACAACATGTCGCCTGCAGTCGCCAATGCGAAAGCCCAATGGGCCAATGATGCCAAACCGACCGACACCTACAATATGTCCGCCCAGGCCGGAAACGTGCTGAGTCAGATGGACGCGCAGCCCGCTCCGGGCGCGACGGCATCCACCGAGGAGAGCGCGCATGCCGAACAGGTGGTCGCCTCCGATCAGCTCAACGAGCTC
>CALRZK010000623.1:0-3114 GCA_943372615.1 Bradyrhizobium ivorense
CTTGGATGATGTATGACAACAACCGTGCCGAACGCTCGTTGCTGAGCGGCGTGGTGGCGGCGTTCTTCATGAGCATTGCATTCTATGCGGTGTTCCTGCCGTCGCTGCGGCCGGTGTTTCCGAGCGTGCATCTCGCTCGTGCTCTGCGGACGGTTGTGTGTCAGGCGCCAAAGGCGGCGGCGGCTGGCTATCACGAGCCAAGCCTTGTCTTCATGACCGATACATCGACGCTGCTGACCGATGGTGCAGGCGCTGCTGACTTCCTCGGGCAGGGCAGCTGCCGCTTCGCGCTGGTCGAGTATCGCTCCGAGCGTCAATTCGCGCTACGCGCCGAGGCCATCGGCCTGCGCTACAACATGTTCACGCGTATCGAGGGTTATAATTACTCGCAGGGCAAGGCGGTCTCGATCGCGGTCTATCGCTCGGAAGGCACCCAATAATGGCGGCGCCGGGTTACGCTTCGCAACTCGGAACCATCCTTTGGCAGGCGCTGGCACAACTGGTCCGCGCGCCCTCGCATTCACGTCGGGCTGAGGCCGCGCGCCACTGGGCGAAGCGCTCGCTGGCATTCGGTGCGCTCACAGCCGTGGTCATCATGGCGCTGATGTTCCTGCTCGACGCCTATGAGATCACGCTGATGCCGCCGCGCGGCACCGCCGGCCTCTGGCCGCTGCGGATCGTCACGGATTTCGGCAAGTCGGAATATGTGTTGTGGGCGCTGTTCAGCCTGCTGATCGTCATCGTGCTGCTGGCGCCGCGCTTGCGGGGCATGTCGCAAGCGATCTGGCTCAGTGTCGGCACCCGCGTTCAATATATCTTCCTCACCGTATTTCTGGCCGTGATGCTTGGCGAAGTGCTCAAGGGCATCATCGGCCGCGGCCGGCCCTTTGTCGGCGGCGCTGCGAACGCGTTCCACTACAAGCATTTCGCCTGGTCCGAGATCTATGCGAGTTTCCCGTCGGGCCATGCCACCACCAGTTTCGCGCTGGCCTTTGCCGTGGCAGCGTTGTGGCCGCGGCTGCGGATGTGGATGATCGCCTATGGCGTCATCATCTGCTGCAGCCGGCTGGTGCTGCTGGCGCATCATCCCAGCGACGTCGTCGCCGGCGGACTGCTCGGCTGGATCGTGGCCATGGCGGTGCGGTACTGGTTCGCGGCCCGGCATCTCGCCTTCATCATCCGACCGGGCGGCCATATCGACCCGCTGCCGGGGCCGTCCGCCACCCACGTCAAGAGGGTTGCCCGCGAGGCCATCGCCCCATAATAAGCCGTCTTCGCGCCAAGGCTGCGGCAAGTTCCCGCAGCCGGTCCGCCAACCAAGAGCCTCGCTTTGTCCGCTGCCGACATGTCTCCCATCGATGTTTCCATCGTCGTGCCCGTGCGTAACGAGGAGGGCAATGTCGCGCCGCTGATCGCGGAGATCGCGGCGGCGCTGGATGGCCGCTGGGCCTACGAGATCATCTACGTCAATGACGGCTCGACGGACCGCACGCCAACCTTGCTTGCGGAACTGATGCAGGCACGCGGAAATCTGCGCCGCATCGATCACGCGGCCTCATCGGGGCAGTCAGCAGCCGTTCGGACCGGTGTGCGCCATGCGCGCGGTGGGATCGTCGCGACGCTGGATGGGGACGGGCAGAACAATCCGGCATTCCTGCCGAACCTGATTTCGGCGATTGCAGATGGCGGCGGGCGAGTCGGTCTGGCGGCGGCACAGCGCGTCGGCCGCAAGGATACCGGTTTCAAGAAATTCCAGTCGCGCATCGCCAACAAGGTGCGCAATGCCGTGCTGAAGGACGGCACCCGCGACACCGGCTGTGGGCTGAAGGCGTTCCGCCGCGATGTGTTCTTGTCGCTGCCTTATTTCGATGGTTTGCATCGCTTCCTGCCCGCGCTGGTGCGCCGCGAGGGATTTGAGATCGCCTATGTGGATGTCATCGATCGCCCGCGTCATTCCGGCGTATCGAATTACGGCTTCTTCGACCGGCTGTGGGTCGGCCTGATGGATCTGGCCGGCGTGTGGTGGCTTATCCGCCGCAAGCGCACGACGCCCGTCGCAACCGAGTTCAAGTAAATGCTGATCAGCTACGGCCAGGCACTGGGCGATTACGTCTATGACGTCTTCATCGCCAAATTCGACTTCTGGCTCGCTTTTGGCCTTGTCGCCCAATTGCTGTTTACCGCGCGCTTCCTGGTGCAGTGGATTTCCAGCGAGCGCGCGGGTGCCAGCGTCATCCCGATGGCGTTCTGGTTCCTGTCGATGGCAGGCGGCTTCATGACGCTGATCTATGGCATCGCCAAGCGCGAGCCGGTGATCATTCTGGGGCAGGTCTTTGCCACCGGCATCTATGTCCGCAATATCATGCTGATCATCAAGAACCGCGGCACGGGCTCCAAGACGCTATCGAACTAACCGCCGGACACCGTCATCCACCAGTGCTGCACGACTTCCGGGCTGGTGAGCTGCACCGTCGATGACGCCTCGCGCTGGCTCTTGCGATAGGAACTGGCGGTGACGCCAAAGCGCGTCCGAAAGCTGCGGCTGAAATGCGCTTCGCTGCTGAAGCCGAGATCGGCGGACAGCTTTGAAAGACGCCGCATTTCCAGGGGATCGCTGAGCGCGGCCTGCACCGCAAGCAGCCGCCGTTCCTGCACATATTTCATGATGCCGCCGTGATCGGCGAACACGCGATAAAGCGAAGCGCGCGAGATTTCGAGCTTCTGTGCCAGCCATTCCGGTGACAGGTCCGGCGAGGCAAGATTGTCGCGGATGGCGGCTTCCGTCAGCGCGAGAATGGTCTCGTCGGCCTGTTTCTGGGCTTCGAGCATCGCGTCCGGCGCGGCCGTCAGCAAGCGCTTGAGGAAGGCGACGGTCTCGGCAACGGTCGCCTCGATATCGGCCTCTGTCAGTTGCGCACTGCGCTCCTGCAATGAGCGGATATGAGCAGCGAGCAGATCGTTGCGGAACGGATCGAGGCGCGGCTTCATTTTATCCAGCGGCACGCCATCGAGCAGCATGCGCGGCACAATCAGCGAGATGGTGCTGGACGCGAACGCGCGCGTGTTGACGGGATAGGCGAGGTCGATCATCGCGACCTTGCCGGGGCCGATATT
>CALRZK010000624.1:0-3105 GCA_943372615.1 Bradyrhizobium ivorense
TCATGTCCTCGCATTGCACGCTGCTCTTGGGCCGTGACCGGCGCTGAAGAAGGATTAGTCATGCCATACGATACCTTCGGATTTTCGACCGACCAGGTGCTGATGAGGGACAATGTTCTTCGGCTTCTGGAGCGGATATTTCCCGCCTCTGCGATCGACGATCATGAAGCGCGATCAGCTTACCCGGATGAGGCGCATCTCGAACTGGCAAAAGCCGGCTGGTTCGCGCTTCCGTTCGAGGAGGAATACGGAGGCACCAATTGCTCATTCATGGACCTGGTCGTCTTGCTCGAGGCTCTTGCTTACTATCACAAAGGGCTTTCGACCGCCTATCTGGGGCCCACGATCTACGGTGGGGCGGCACTGCGCCACGGCGCGAGCGAGGAGCATAAGCGTGCCTACATTCCGGAGATCATCGCAGGTAAGGTGAAGATGGCGATCTGCTATACCGAACCGTCAGGTGGTTCAGACGCAGCCGGCATCAGGACACGTGCCACCCGCGACGGCGACGACTATGTCATTCGCGGTCAGAAAGTTTTCATCACCAACGCCCATGTGGCCGATCTCATGGTGGTGAGCGCCAAGACTGATCCGGGAGCCGGACGCCACGGGCTCAGCATGTTTCTCGTCGATGCGAAATCCGCTGGTATCGAAGTTCGCAACCTGGATCCTCTGGGAAGCAGGACGACGTTGATCAACGAGGTTTTCTTCGACGACGTGCGCGTTCCGAAGCGGAATCTGCTCGGTGAGGAAAACAAGGGCTGGAAGCTGTTGATGCGTGGCCTCAATCTCGAACGCATCGTGCTCGCCGCCGCGAGTGGTGGACAGGCATTAAAGGTTGTGGAGATTGCCAAGTCGTTCGCCATGGAGCGCTCGGCCTTCGGAAAGTCTCTGCACCAATATCAGGTCATCGCACATCGTCTCGCCGAAATGAGAATGCTGACGGAATCCGCCCGTGCCACGACCTTTCGTACCGCCGCGAAGCTGGACGCCGGCATCGACGCCGTGGCCGATACGGCGATCGCCAAGACGGTGGCGGCGGAAAATGCCTGGAAAGTCGCGGATTTGGGCATGTCGATCTTTGCGGGCAGCGGATACGTCGCCGGGGACATGCAGCGGATATTCCGCGACACCCGGCTGGGCCCAATCGGTGGCGGTACCAGCGACATTCTGAGGAACGTCGTGGCGAAGGAAATGGGTCTTTGAGGACAGGAAACGAAAGGGGAGGAATATCATGCGGATGACAAGTATACGTGGAGCTTCAGCGCTATTGAGTCTGCTTTACGCTGTGACAGTCCATGTCGCGCCGGCAACAGCTCAGGCCTCTTACCCAGACAGGCCGATCCGTTTCGTGGTCGGCTATGCGGCTGGAGGCCTCACCGACGTCACGACCCGGCTCGTGGCTGAGCGGATGAGCCGCGATCTCGGCCAGCCGATTATTATCGAGAATAAGACGGGTGCCGCGACAGGCGTCGCTTCGACCGCCGTGGCTCAGTCCGATCCGGATGGCTATACTGTACTCTTGGGGACACCCAGCCTTGCGATTAATCCGACGTTGCAGCCGGGCTGGACTCCAAAAGATCCGATGAATGAGCTCTCGCCGGTCGGCCTGATGTGCGAGTCGCCATTCGTGCTCATGGTCAGCAGTGGCGTGCCGGCAAAAACGCTTGATGAGTTCGTTGCGCTCGCAAAGGCCAAGCCGGGGCAGCTAAACGTCGCCAGTTCTGGCAACGGATCCGTCAATCATCTCATACTTGAGATGTTCAACCGTCGCGCTGGCGTTCAACTCGCTCACATCCCCTATCGGGGCGCAGCGCCAGCGGTCGTCGACATAATCGCCGGTCGCCTAGACGCCACGTTTGCGACGCCTCAGGACGTCATCCCGGTCGTGGAGCAAAAGGCGGCCCGTGTTCTCGCGGTGACGTCGGCAGAGCCGATCTCGCTGTTCCCGGATGCGCCGTCCGTCGCGCGTCTGCTGCCTGGTTTCCGCAGCGTCTTCTGGCAGGCCTTGTTCGTGCGAGCCGGCACACCTTCGCCCATCGTCGAGAGGCTCGCTGCAGCGCTCCGCGTCGCCCTGGAAGACCCAGCACTACGCGCGAAAATGAAGGAGCGAGGCGTAACCGTGCTATCGGGAGGACCGCGCGAGCTCGGAACCCTGCTGGCAGACGAAACGAAGATGTGGGGCGACGTCATCCGATCGGCCGGTTTGAGATCTGAATGACGAAAAAGCGGTCGTCTGCCGTGTGGCAGACGACCGGATTCACATCATGCTGGGCGACGTCGATACAGCAGTGTGGCGATCATCTGCTGTACGTTCTCTCCTGACTGATTTCGGATCTCGCGATCCAAGGTGACGGCCCCGCGGTCCTGCTTGCTGGAAGGTCGGATGTCAGTCACGGTGGCGTGCACCTGGATCGTGTCGCCATGCTTCACGGGCGCCAGCATTTTCCAGCTCTTGATTTCAAGCAATGCGAGCAATGTCCCGTCGTTAATGCCGCTCGCATAAGTCAAGCCTCCGGCTACGGCATAGATCAGCGGCCCATGGGCGATGGGTTCGCCAAATTGCGTTGTCTTGCAGTATTCGAAATTCGTGTGCACCTCGTTGAAGTCGCCGGACAGGCACGCAAAATTGACGATGTCAGTCGACGTTATGGTGCGGGCTGGCGTAACCAGCGTCTGCCCGATCTCGAAATCCTCGAAATACATCCCACGTGGTTTTTGCATCTTGGCTCGTTCCTTCCGATAGAGCCGTACGGGCAGCAAGGCTTATGCCAACGGAGCGTGCCCGCCACGCCTTCATCCATCGATGCCCGTGCTTGAAAGGTGTGTATTCGTAGAACACACGTGTCTTCGATACGGTCACTCGCGCTCCAGCAAATCGAGGAATCGGCGCCGCTCCGTCTGAAGAATTGCGTGGCATCGGTCTTGCTCAATTGTTCCGAGCAATAATGGGAGGGACTGAAAATGAGATATCCAACAATATTTGCCACCGCACTGCTACTCAGCATGCCTTGCGCCGCGACAGCGCAGATCTCCGCCGATGTTGTGAAGATCGGTGTCCTTGATGACATGTCCGGGCCTTATGCCGATATTCAGGGGCCGGGA
>CALRZK010000625.1:0-3100 GCA_943372615.1 Bradyrhizobium ivorense
CTCCGTTGCACTTGGCGGCGAAAGTGCGTCCCGCATCAGCCGCCTTTTCCTTTCGAGCAGCGCATGCAGGGTCTGATCGAAGGACGCCCGATCGTCCGGCAGCAAGGCGATGGAGATATGCACTTCCACATCGCGGGTTTTGACCGATCGCATCACGCGTCCGTTACGTTGATCTTCCACCGCTGGGTTCAACCAGCGCGACAGGTGGGTCGCATGATTGGCGCGTTAGCTGATGTCCCGACATCTCATGGACGGCCGCGTTGCCAAGCCGCTTCAGAATGAAGAGAAGGTCGGCAATTTCGCGCAGCAGCGCCGCACGCGTCCGCAACGTGCGAAGGACTACGTCGAACGTAGCGTGGTTAGCCGGGAGAAGGCCGTGGCGAGCCGCGACCTTCTTGGCAAGGAATTCTGCGAGTTGCCTTAGCTTGATCAGTGTCGATAGAGTATCATCGAAGAAATGCCGTTCAGAAAGCGCGCTGAGCCTGGCAAAACGCTCGTCCTGAGCCGTCAGAAAACTGAAGTTGCTTGAAGCCCCATCGGAAGGCAACGTACCGATCTACAGGCCAAATTCAAAAAGTTGAGCGCGGCTCATCACGCGACTTAGGAGATTGGATACGCGCGATATCCACGCGCTGCCGTCGGAAAGGCGAAGGCCCCTCAAGAATCCATTATTGTTCGCTGGTGTTTATTCGACAGATATGACGACTTCTCCAAGGAGACGCTAAGTCGTTGATTTTACTGGCGCTCCCTAGGGGAATCGAACCCCTGTTTCAGCCTTGAGAGGGCCGCGTCCTAACCGCTAGACGAAGGGAGCGTAGAAGCGACGAGATAGCCGGGAATGGCCCGGGCTGCAAGTGGTCTTGCTCTGTTTGACCACATCTCTGGGATGCGCATCCCTTGCATGCTGGTGGGGCCGGGCGGTGGTAGAGCAGGACCAAGATCAATCAGGAAGGAAACGAGATGAGCTATAACCAAACGGTCACCCTCGGTACCCTGTTCGATGACGGCCTGGCAACCCGCCGCGAGGTGCTTGGTGCGGCCTATGTCGACAAGTCGATGCAGTCCACCAACGACTTCATGATGGCGTTCCAGCACATCACCACCGAATGGTGCTGGGGCTACGCCTGGAATCGCCCCGGTCTCGACAAGAAAACCCGCAGCATGCTCAATCTTGCGATGCTCACCGCGTTGAACCGTGCGCCGGAAATCAAGCTTCATACGCGCGGTGCCATCAATAACGGCCTGACAGTGGATGAGATCAAGGAAGTGCTGCTGCACGCGACCGTCTATTGCGGGATTCCGGCTGGTCTCGATGCGTTCAAGGCTGCGAATGAGACACTCAAGGAAATGGGCAAGGTCTCGTAACGCGACTTCTCAACCAACAGGGAGAGCGATCATGGTGCTGGCGATCAGACCGAATTGCGAATGCTGCGATCGCGATCTTCCCAATGGCGATCCGCAAGCGCGCATCTGCACGTTCGAGTGCACGTTCTGTGCGGATTGCACGGAGGCAAGGCTCGGCGGTCGCTGCCCGAATTGCGGTGGTGATCTCGTGCTGCGACCGACGCGCCCGGCCGGAAAGCTGGAGCGCTTTCCGGTCTCCACCGAACGCGTGACCAAGCCGCACGCGGCCTGCGCCGGCGCGTAGCCTTCCGTCTTTCCTGCGCGGATCAGCATTGCGCGGCAGGGACATGCAGCCGCACCAAATGCGATTGCCCGTGACGATTTGACTTGCCACACTGCGAGCAGGGAAACGCCGACGCAGAGAACAAGACCACATGTCACTGATTGCACCGGATGCCGTTCGTCACATCGCCATTGTCGGATCGGGCACCATTGGCGCCAGTTGGGCCGCACTGTTTCTGGCCCGTGGCTATGATGTCACCATCTATGATCCGCAGCCCACAGCCGAAGCCGCGACGCGCGATCTGATCGCCAATGCCTGGCAAGGCCTCGTGGCGCTTGGCTTCGCCAAAGACAAGACGCCGAAGGCGTGGCACTTCTCTTCCGATCTGGTCGATGCCGTCCGCGACGCCGACTTCGTGCAGGAGAGTGGCCCCGAGCGCGCTGACATCAAGCGGAAGCTCTATGCGGATCTCGAAGCAAGCCTGAAGCCCGGCGTCATCGTGGCATCGAGCACGTCCGGTCTGGTGATGAGCGATCTGCAGGTAGGGTTGGCGTCGCCCGAACGCTTCGCTGTCGGTCATCCCTTCAATCCGCCGCATCTGGTGCCGTTGGTCGAGATCGTCGGCGGCAACAAGACCGCGCCCGATGTGCTGACCTGGCTCGACGCCTTCTATCGGCTTGCCGGCAAGGCGCCGATCCGGCTCAACAAGGAAGTGCCGGGCCATCTCGCCAATCGACTGCAGGCGGCGCTCTGGCGCGAGGCCGTGCATGCGGTGACGAGTGGAATCGCAAGCGTCGAGGATGTCGATACAGCCGTCGCCCAGGGGCCGGGCCTGCGCTGGGCGATCATGGGGCCGCATATGATCTTTAATCTCGCCGGCGGCGAGGGCGGCATGAAGCATTTCCTCGATCATATCGGCCCGGCGATGGAAGACTGGTGGCGCGATCTCGGCACGCCGCAGCTCGGACCGGAGGTGAATGCGGCGCTGATCAATGGCGTGGAGCAGGAGGCTGGCGACCGCTCACGCACCGAACTCGTCAATCAGCGCGATGCCGCGCTGATTGCGCTCATCAAGCAGAAGAACGGGTGACGCCATGCGACGCAGCAACAAGGTCATCATCAGCTGTGCCGTCACCGGCTCGATCCATACGCCGTCGATGTCGCCGCATCTGCCGGTGACGCCGCAACAGATCGCCGATCAGGCCGTCGGTGCCGTGGAAGCGGGTGCTGCCATCGTGCATCTGCATGCGCGTGTTCCCGAAACCGGCCGCCCGAGCCAGGACAAGGATATCTACGCCAAGTTTCTGCCGGAGATCCGCGATCGCTGCGATGGCATCATCAACATCACCACCGGCGCCGGTCTCGGTATGACGATGGACGAGCGCCTTGCGGCAGCGAATTGGGCCAAGCCCGAAATCGCCTCGATGAATATGGGCTCGTTCAATTTCAACATTTCCGGGGCTGCGAGCCGGT
>CALRZK010000626.1:0-3088 GCA_943372615.1 Bradyrhizobium ivorense
CATTGGCCCAGCAAATCCAAGGCCGTAGCGGCACCGACGCTGAGCAGAAGGCCTGCTCGCGCGACGTGCAGAAGCTCTGCCGCAACGTGATGGATCAGGGCGATCTGGTGATCTTGTCCTGCCTGAAGGAAAACCGTCCCAAGATCAGCAAGGCTTGCAACGACGTGCTGGTCAGCCACGGTCAGTAAGCGTCCCACCTGCGATTCGGGCCTGTGGCTGATGCCGCAGGCCTCCCGGACCAGTGTTCCGGCTCGGCATCTGCCGCGGCCGAAGGCGGCATATTGGCATTGGTTTTGCTGGCCGATTTGGCCTATATGGGGCGCAGCGGCGTCCCACCGGCCGGTATTCCCGGACCGTGACAGCCCCCAGTTTTCACCCAGTCCTGATTGAACGAAGCCCAGATTGATGACCCCTGCGAGCGAGCTGCGATCCGGCAAGACCGATCGCGACGAGAATTTTCCGGTCGCGTCCTGGATCATCCACAAACGCCACCGGGCGCTGATTCTGGCGTTCTACAATTTCGTCCGTACCGCTGACGATATTGCCGACCATCCGCTGCTGGACGCCTCGACCAAACTGACCATGCTCGATGAGCTGGAGACGGGGCTGCTCGGGCAGCACGATGAGCAGGTCGAGGCGAACACGCTTCGCGCGGCCTTCGCCGAGCGCGGCATGGCGCCGCGCCATGCCTTGGATCTGCTGACCGCATTCCGGATGGATGTGACCAAGCTGCGCTATGCCGACTGGGACGAACTGATTCATTACTGCTCGTTCTCGGCGATGCCGGTCGGCCGCTTCATGCTCGAAGTGCACGGCGAGGACAAAGCGACCTGGCCGGCGTCGGACGCGATCTGCGCAGCGCTGCAGATCAACACTCATTTGCAGGACTGCGCGAAGGACTATCGCGACCTCGATCGCGTCTATCTTCCGCAGGACATCATGCAGCGCCATGGCGTCAGCGTCGAAGCGCTGGACAAGCCAAAATCATCGCCGGAATTGCTGGCCTGCCTGCGCGATCTCGTTGCCCGCAACGAGGCTCTCCTGCGCGAGGGCGACAGCCTGACGGTCCACATGGCCGATACCCGCTTCGCCTGCAACATTGCGGTAATCGAGAAGTTCGCTTGGGAGATCTCGAAGCTGCTGCGCGTCCACGATCCGTTGAGCGAGAAGGTGCATCTCTCCAAGGGCAGCATGGCCGGTTACGCACTCGCTGCCATGGCGGGCTGCCTGTGGCGTCGCGCCACCACTTCTGCGCCACTCTCGCGCCCGGCGGCAGGCAAATGAACCAGATGAACACCCAGACCGAGACATCAGAAGTTCAGGGCGTCGCCGCCAGTTCATCGTTTTACTCGGCGATGCGCATCCTGCCGCGTGAACAGCGCGATGCGATGTTCCAGATCTACAGCTTCTGCCGCCAGGTCGACGATATCGCCGACTCCTTTGAAGCCCGCGACCTGCGCCTCAGCCAGATGCAGCAGTGGCGCGAGGATATCGAGGCGCTCTATGCCGGCAATCCGCCGCCGCGCGTGCGCGACTATGTCGAGCCGATCAAGCGTTTCGGGATGCTGAAGGAAGACTATCTCGCCGTCATCGACGGCATGGAGATGGACATTCCTGCTGACATCCGCGCACCGGATGAAGCGACTTTCGATCTCTATTGCGATCGCGTCGCAAGCGCCGTCGGTCGCCTGTCGGTGAAGGTATTCGGCATGCCCGACGAAGATGGCGTGCTTCTTGCGTATCATCTCGGCCGCGCGCTGCAGATCACGAACATTCTCCGCGACATCGATGAAGACGCCACGCTCGGCCGTCTCTATCTGCCGCGCGAGCTGCTCTATCACGCCGGCATCACCTCCAGCGATCCGCAGGTGGTGATCAAGGAAAAGGCGCTACCGAAGGTGGCTGCTCCTCTCGTCCGCCGTGCGCAAGACCACTTCAAGGAATCCGACAAGATCATGGCCCGCAACAAGCGCCGCGCCGTGCGCGCGCCGCGGATCATGTCGAAATACTACCACGCCATCCTGGAATTGCTGGTGAAACGCGGCTTTGCTCTGCCGCGCGATCCCGTTCGTCTCGGCAAGGCCTCCAAGATAGCGATCCTGCTGCGATACGCGATCATCTGATGTCCAAAACCGCTCATATCATTGGTGCCGGCGTGTCCGGCCTCGCCGCTGCCGTGCGTCTCCAGAATGCCGGCTACCAGGTCCATGTGCATGAAGCGACCCAGCAGGCCGGTGGCCGCTGCCGCTCCTATTTCGATGCGCAGACGGGGCTTACCATCGATAACGGCAATCACCTTGTCCTGTCGGGCAACAGTCACGTCATCAACTATGCGAAGTCGATCGGCACCGAAGCGGGCCTGGTCGGTCCCGCACGCGCGCAATTCGCTTTTGCCGATGTGAAGACGGGCAAGCACTGGCAGCTCGATCTCGGCGATGGCCGCATTCCGACCTGGCTGTTCGATGCGTCGCGCCGCGTGCCCGATACGTCTGTCGGCGATTACTTCGCACTGACGCCGCTGCTTTGGGCCGGCAATGACAAGCTGGTCGGCGATACCATCAAGTGCGAAGGCGTTCTGTATGATCGCCTCGTGCAGCCGCTGCTGCTGGCGGCGCTGAATGTCGATCCGCCGGAAGGCTCTGCCGGTCTGGCCGGCGCCATCGTGCGTGAGACGTTGCTGGCAGGCGGGCAGGCGTGCCGTCCGCTGATCGCACGCTCCGGGCTCAGCGATGTGCTGGTTGAACCCGCTATCGAGATGTTGCGCAAGAAGGGGGCTGGCGTTCACTTCGGTCACGAGTTGCGCAGCTTCACCATGGCCGGCGAGCGCGTCAGCGAATTGAAGTTCGGTACCGAAGACGCGATCACGCTCGGTGCTGACGATGTCGTCGTCATGGCCGTGCCGGCCTGGTCGGCAAAGAACCTGCTGCCCGGAGTCAAGACGCCGACGGAAATGCGTGCCATCGTCAATGCGCATTTTGCTCACGTGCCGCCCACGGGCCATGCGCCGCTGATCGGTGTTGTCGGCGGCATCGTCGAATGGCTGTTCGCCTTCGATAATCGCCTTTCGATCACCATCAGCAATGGCGAT
>CALRZK010000627.1:0-3083 GCA_943372615.1 Bradyrhizobium ivorense
TCAGGCCAGGAATGTGGCATGGCGTTCGAGAACTACTCCGACATGCGTGCCGGTGACGTAATCGAGTGTTATCGCATCGAGACCATCCAGCGCTCGCTGTAAGTCCAAGTCTTACAGAGAGCCGGATTTAAGTAAGGACGTCATGCCCGGCGTCATCATGCCGGGCATCTACGCCTTGTTTTCACAGCAATAGACGTGAATGGCCGGGATTCCCCCGGCCATGACGTCGTGTATTCGGGTTTGGCAAAACAGATGCCCAAGCATCATCAAAAGTCTGCGACGCCTGGCGGCTCGCAGCGTCAATTGCGTGTCGGCGAACTGATGCGCCACGCGATCGCCGATATCCTCTCGCAGGGTGGGGTCTACGATCCCGTGCTGCAGACCAACATCATCACGGTGCCGGAGGTGCGGATGTCTCCGGACCTCAAGCTGGCGACCGTCTATGTGATGCCGCTCGGCGGCAAGAACACCGAGCCCGTGCTGAAGGCACTGGCTGCGAACAAGAGCTTTCTGCGCACCGAAGCCGCGCACCGGGTGAACCTGAAATACGCGCCCGATCTGCGCTTCCGCATCGACGAACGTTTCGACGAGGCCGAGCGCATCGACAAACTTCTGCGCACCCCTGCGGTGGCGCGTGACCTCAAATCTGACGCTGAAATTCAAGATTCGGACGAGAACGAAGAATGACTGTGACGACGACCAAGACCGAAACCGGCCTTGAGGTGAGCCCGCTTCCGCAGGCGCCGCGCGGCAATAACGATCCGCGCCATCAGGGTGGCAAGCGCCAGGGCGGCCAGGTTCGCCGCGACAAGCGCGACGTCCATGGCTGGGTCATTCTCGACAAGCCGCTCGGCATGACCTCGACTCAGGCGGTCGCTGTTGTAAAGCGCCTGTTCCAGGCCAAGCGTGCCGGTCATGCAGGCACCCTCGATCCGCTCGCCTCCGGCGGCCTGCCGATCGCGCTGGGCGAAGCCACCAAGACAGTTCCTTTCGTGATGGATGGCCGCAAGCGCTATCGCTTCACCGTCGCTTGGGGCGCCGAGCGTGACACCGACGACACCGAAGGTCGCGTCACCCAGACATCGGACGCCCGGCCAACGGCCGAGCAGA
This sequence comes from Bradyrhizobium ivorense, assembly GCA_943372615.1. GTDB lineage: Bacteria > Pseudomonadota > Alphaproteobacteria > Rhizobiales > Xanthobacteraceae > Tardiphaga > Tardiphaga ivorense_A. The sequence continues at coordinate 1,111 of CALRZK010000627.1, forward strand.
TCCGCGCGCTGCTGCCGCAATTTACCGGCAATATCGAGCAGACCCCGCCGCAATATTCGGCGATCAAGATCCAGGGCGAGCGCGCCTATGACCTGGCGCGTGACGGTGAGACCGTTCCGCTGGTGCCGCGCCCCGTCGTGATCCACGAATTAGTGCTTACAGAACAACCAGATAACGACCATGCCGTGTTCGAGGCCGAATGCGGCAAGGGCACCTATGTGCGCGCGCTGGCCCGTGACATCGGCCGTCTGCTCGGCTGCTACGGCCATATCTCGTCGCTGCGCCGGACCCTGGTCGGACCCTTCGCCGAAGCTGACATGATTCCACTGGCAGAATTGGAGGCTTTGTGCGATAGAGCCGCGTCTGGCGAGGGAAGCCTCGCCGACGCGCTACTGCCCGTTGAGACCGCGCTGGACGACATCCCGGCGCTGGCCGTCACACGGTCAGATGCGGCAAGGCTCCATCGGGGTCAGGCCGTCTTGTTGCGCGGACGGGATGCGCCTCATTGCAATGGCACGGTTTATGTCACGGTGTCGGGCCGGTTACTGGCCCTCGCCGAACTCAGCAATGGTGAACTCATCCCCAAGCGCGTGTTCAACCTCTCCGGATTGACTGCCAATCCGGTCCAGAAAGAAAGTCACTGACGATGTCGATTGCCGCAGAACGCAAAGCGGAAGTCATCAAGAACAACGCCGTCAAGACCGGCGATACCGGTTCGCCTGAGGTCCAGGTTGCTATCCTTTCGGAGCGCATCACCAACCTCACCGAACACTTCAAGACCCACAAAAAGGATAACCATTCCCGTCGTGGTCTTCTGAAGCTGGTGTCCACCCGTCGTTCGCTTCTCGATTACGTCAAGAAGAAGGACGAGGCCCGGTACAAGGCCCTGCTCGCAAAGCACAACATTCGCCGCTAAGCGAATTGACGCGCGCATCTCATGCGCGCGTTTTCGCATGGACGATCCTCAACAGATTCCCATGCCACCACGTAGTGCAGGCCAGAGTGGCCCGCACGATAGCGTCCAGCCGCAATCCGGCAGCTGGGCGATGACAGGCAAGGAGCCTGTCGCGCGAAGTGGAGCTAGAAGGCCCCAATTCGCGACCATCGGAAGGATGGACGCCATTCGAAATTCACAAGCCATGGCAGGCTGGCCAGACGCTGACTTCGCAGTTGTTGCGAAGCGTCTCGCAGTCTTGCGCATGGCTTTTTGTTTTTCGGCGCCACGCTTTTCGTGAACCCATGAAAGATTCCAAACATGTTTAAACCTCATTCCGTCGAGATCGATTGGGGCGGCCGTCCGCTCAAGCTGGAAACCGGCAAGATCGCCCGTCAGGCTGACGGCGCCGTCATGGCCACCTATGGCGAGACCATCGTTCTCGCGACCGTCGTCGCCGCCAAGTCGCCGCGCGAAGGCGTCGACTTCCTGCCGCTCACCGTCGACTATCAGGAAAAGGCTTACGCAGCCGGCCGCATCCCCGGTGGTTACTTCAAGCGTGAAGGCCGTCCGACCGAAAAGGAAACGCTGGTTTCCCGCCTGATCGATCGTCCGATCCGTCCGCTGTTCGCCGATGGCTGGCGCAACGAGACCCAGGTGATCGTGACCGTGCTTTCGCACGACATGGAAAACGATCCCGACGTGCTGGCCATGGTCGCCGCCTCGGCTGCGCTGACCCTGTCCGGCGCACCGTTCAAGGGCCCGATCGGCGCTGCCCGCGTCGCTTTCGCCAATGACGAATACATCCTCAATCCGACCCTCGACGAGATGACCGACACCCAGCTCGAGCTGGTCGTCGCCGGTACGTCGGATGCCGTGCTGATGGTGGAATCGGAAGCCAAGGAGCTTTCGGAAGAAATCATGCTCGGCGCCGTGATGTTCGGTCACCGCCACTTCCAGCCGGTGATCAAGGCGATCATCGAGCTCGCCGAGAAGGCCGCCAAGGAGCCGCGCGAAGTCACCGTCGTCGACGACAGCG
>CALRZK010000628.1:0-3082 GCA_943372615.1 Bradyrhizobium ivorense
CCGCGCTCAACCCATCCTACTTCGTCTTCGCAGCGATGATATCGTCCGCCTTCACCCAGCCCGGGGTGCCCACAGCGAAACGCGCCTTTGCCCGTGACGCGAGATCGCGTGCCGTCTTGTTGTCGCCGCGCAAAAATGCCGCTTGGGCCGAGGCCAGATCTGCTTCGGCCAGCTCACCCTTGCGGCCATAGGCCATCGCGAGTTGCTGATAACCGGCTGGCGCTTCGCCTTCGCGGGCGATCGCGCCCTTGAGAATGCGGATGGCTTCGTCCGTCGTGGCATTGTTGCCGGAGGCGACCAGCGCCTGGCCGAGCATCATTTCGATCAGCGGTGCATTGCCGGCGAGCTGTACCGCGCGGCGCAGCGGTGCGATGGCTTCGTTGGGCTTGCCGCCTTCGAGCAGCGCCTGGCCGCGCAGCTCGTAGAAATACGGATTGTTCGGCTGCGCCTTGATCAGCGCATCGATCTGGCCGATGGCGACGCTGAGATCGCCGTGGCGATAGGTGGAAATGGCGCGGGCATATTGCGCGGGCAGGCTGGTGTCCGACGGCGGATAGCGCCGCAGCACGGTGTCGCGCTGCTCCATGAAGCCCGATGTCTTGGCGCGCATCAGATCGTGGCGCAGCTGCAGCGCCGGATCGTCCTTCTTGTCCCAATAGGGGCTCGATTTGGCGAGACCTTCCAGTGCGGCCACGCGTTCGCGCGGCATCGGATGCGACATCATATAGGGATCGCTGCCGCGCGCCGCGAACAGGCTGTCGGACGAGAAGCGCTGGAACGTCTCATACATGCCCTTCGAGGATTGCCCGGTCTTGTTGAGGAATCCGACCCCGGCGCGGTCGGCGTTTTCCTCATGCTGGCGCTGATAGGCCAGCATCGTATTCATCAGCATCGCCTGTGGTGCTGCGACAGCAGCAGCGCCGACATTGCCCAGGCCGGTGTTGGAATTGCCGCCGCGCGCACCGGCCGCCATGGCGCCGACGCCGAGCAGCATGGCGATGATCATCGAGGTCTGCGCTTCGGCGAGGCGCTGGCGCAGTTTTGACAGATGGCCGCCGGCGAGATGGCCAGTCTCATGGGCGAGCACACCGATGATCTGGTTCGGCGTCTGCGACTGCATCAGCGCGCCGTGATTGACGAAGATGCGGCGGCCATCCGCGACGAAGGCGTTGAAGCTCGCATTGTTGATGATGACGATCTGGATGTTCTGCTTTTCCATGCCGGCGGCGCGCAGGATCGGCCGCGTATAGTCGCGCAGCAGCTGTTCGATCTCGGCATCGCGGAGCAGGCGGATGTCGCCTTGTTGGGCGCTGGCTTTGAGCGGCATCAACGCGAGGGCGGCGGCGGTGACGAGAGCGGTCAGCCTGGAGAACAGCCGGGATGCAGCTTTTTGTGGCTGGAGATGCTGGTCTTTCATCATTGGCCGGGGTTCGAATTCGCGATAGATGGATACAGTTCACTATTGCGGCGGGAGCGCGGCGCGCTCGCACGCAGCAACGGGATGGTCGCCGCGCAGATAGCAGATTTTGATGTCCGATACGATCCTTCGCGCCAGCGCGCACAGCCTGCTTGCGGCGTCCAGCCGCAGCGATGTTCCCTCCTTCATGGTGATGGACGTGATGGCCGCCGCTGCCCGCATCGAAGCCGCGGGCGGTCACGTCATCCATATGGAAGTCGGCCAACCCGCAGCCCCCGCACCGCAGACGGCGATCAAGGCGGCGCAGGAAGCGCTGGCGCGCGGGCAGGTGGAATATACCGCAGCGCTCGGCACGCCATCGCTGCGCGCGCGCATCGCGCGGCACTATCGCGACACGTATAAGTGCGATGTCGATCCCGAACAGATCGTCGTGACCACGGGCTCGTCGGGCGCGTTCATTCTCGCATTCCTGGCGCTGTTCGAGCCCGGCGATCGCGTCGCCATCGCAGCACCCGGCTATCCGCCGTACCGGCACATCCTCACCGCGCTCGGCTGCGAGCCGGTGCTGATCGAGACGCATGCAGAGACGCGTCATGCCTTGACGGGCGAAGCGCTGCTGGCCGAGCATCGCAAGAAACCTCTGAAGGGCGTGCTGGTCGCGAGTCCCGCAAACCCCACCGGCACCATGATGTCGCGTGAGGCGCTGACCGATCTCATCGCCGCGGCCGAGAGCGAAGGCATCCGCTTCATCTCAGATGAGATTTATCACGGTCTCGATTATGCGTTCCCGGCGGTCACTGCGGCTGAGCTTTCGCCGAATGCGCTGGTGATCAATTCGTTCTCAAAATACTTCTGCATGACCGGCTGGCGGGTTGGCTGGATGGTGGTGCCGCCGTCGCTTGTTCGCGCCATGGAACGTTTGCAGCAGAACCTGTCCATCTCGGTTCCAACCCTGTCGCAGATCGCGGCCGAGGCGGCCTTTGACGGGGCGGCGGAGATGGAAGAGATCAAGCACGGCTACCAGGAGAACCGCCGCATTCTGACCACCGGCTTGCCGCAAGGCGGCCTCACCAAATTCCTCCCGGCAGATGGCGCATTCTATCTTTACGCGGATGTTTCTGAATTCACGAAAGACAGTTTTGAATTCGCCAAAGCGATGCTCGAACAGACCCATGTGGCTGCGACGCCGGGCGCCGATTTTGATCCGTTTCACGGTAAGTCCTTCATCCGCTTCTCTTATGCGCGCTCGAGCGCAGAGATGCAGGATGCGGTGACGCGCATCTGCAAATGGCTGGCCTGATCATGACCGCATCATCTCCCATCGCAGGCGTCCTGTGGCCCTCCAGCGGCAACACAGCGGCCGCCTTGCGGCGCGCGGCCATTTTGGCGGTTGCTGGCGTGGTTTTGCTGGCGGTTTCTGCCAAAGTGAACCTGCAACTGCCTTTCGTGCCGATGACGCTTCAGACCCTCGTGGTCCTGATGATCGGCACTGCCTATGGCTGGCGGCTGGGAACGGCGACGCTGATCCTCTATCTCCTTGTCGGCGCTTGCGGATTACCGGTTTTCGCCGGCCCGACCGGCGGCCTGAAGCCGCTGTTCGGCCCGACGGCAGGTTTCTTGTTTAGCTTTGTGGTTGCGGCTTTTCTCACCGGCTGGCTCGCCGAG
>CALRZK010000629.1:0-3078 GCA_943372615.1 Bradyrhizobium ivorense
CCCAGCGTATGTTCATTGACCACATGGGTCCACACGATCATGGCGACCAGCTGGAACAGCGGGCCGACGATCTGGGCCGGGAGATAAAGGATCGTGCGCTTCAGCAGCATGCGTTATGCCCCCAGATAACGCAGCGCACGCGGCGGCGCCCATTGGCGCAGCGCCAGCAGTGCAGCGCCGGTGATGACGAATGCGATGACATAGACCAGCAACGTTGCTGTGACGCTGCCGAGCGATCGAAACCCGCCGAGATCGCGCAGCGCCATGATCACGAAGATATGCCAGAGATAGATGAAGTAGCTGCCCGCGCCGAGTGTTGCGAGCAGGGGGACATCAATCCGCGAGGCGAGAAGTAGAACGCTGAGCGCCGCGGCATAGCCAAAAAACGCGGTGGAATCATAGGCGGCCGCATCGCCGATGGCCGCCATGCGAACCGCAGTGTAGATCGCATAAGCGAGGGTTGTGGCGACGGCGAGGGTCGGCAGCATGTCGAGCAGAACGTCACGGATCGATGCGCGTGCCAACAGCATGCCGAGTGCCGCAAAGGCAAACCAAAACGGAATATCGCGCATACGGAATTCCTCGATCACGCTGTCGGACAGGCCGAAGCGCGCGAGCGCGGGGTCGAGGTAGCTTCCCGTGATGAGGCCGAAAGCGATCGCGATCAGCAGAAGGACCTGCAATCGCTGTTCGGATTGTTCGGGGACACGGGTGGCGAACCACAGGACCAGCCACAGCAATAACGTGCAGCCGATATAAACGAACACGTAATAATACACGAAGACATAAGCGAGCCCGAACCGTGCGACGGTCGTGGTGATGCGATGATCCATCGCCGGGTTCATCAGCGCCATATAGATGTAGGCGGCAACGAAGGCGATTGCATAGGGAATGACGGTGGCAACCAACCGCTTGGTCACCGGCACTCGGCCTGACAGGCCGGTGAGATAGCCTGAGGCGAACAGGAAGATCGGTACGCAAGGGCGTAGAAACGCATCGAATGCGATCTTCCAGGACGCATCGAGCGGCTGCTGAAGCGCATGGATGCCGATCACCATCAGGATGGCGATGCCGCGCATGGTGTCGATGGCGCCGTCACGGGTGACCGCCGATGTGCGGGCCGGCTGTGCCACGGTTCCCGCATCTGCTTGTGCCACACTCGCCATGGCTTACGTCCGGCCGGATAACGGCGCCGCGCTGACGCGCGGGCGGAATTGACGATCATAGAGATCGTTGAGCGCACGCCGCATCGGCGTTTCGAAATAGCGCAGCGACAGCACACTGAGAATGGCCAGCACGACGATGGCGACCGGCAGCAAGGCCAGCTTTCCGCCCGGGAGGATCGGAGCGAGATAGCGCGAAGCCAAGGTCAGGACGACGGTCGCGACAGGAATATGCAGCATGTACGACGAGTAAGTGAGGTCGGACCAGCGTTCGAAGCCAAGTCTGGAGAACAGCGTGCTCTGGCCCGCGCAGTCGTGATGAATCGCCAGCAAGGCGATCGCATAGATCATCAGGAGCGCGACATAGATGTTGAGATAGGCTCCGGAGATGACGAACAGCACGAGCGCCCCGCTCAGCACGCCCGGGATGGCCGGCAGCGCGGCGATGCGGTCGCGATAGAGATAGCAGGCGATGCCGAGATTGAATGCCGGCAACGCGCGAAATGCGCCGCCTTTATTGATCCAGTCCGGCCATGGTTCGGTGCTGGCCATGACGGTCATCAGCGTGTTGGCGATGAAAGGCACCGCGATCAGCGCGAGGATGATCGGTTTGCGGCGGCTCAGCAGGATCGCCATCAGCGGAAACAGCACGTAGCAGAAGAATTCGGCCGACAGCGACCAACTCGGAAAGTTGAAGGTCAGTCGCGCCCCGTCGACGGCGTGGAGCAGCAGGAGTTGTGCGGGGATGTCAGACAACGGATACCGCGCAGGGTTTTCACCACGGGCGATCCCGAAATACAGTGCCAGCGCGATCGCGACATAGAAAGCCAGAGTGGCGAGATGCAGCGGATAGATGCGCGCAAAGCGTCGCCACAGGAAGCGCCCGACCGCAGATGGCGATCCCACCTTGGTCAGATACTGGCTGGCAATGACATAGCCGGAAATGACGAAGAACAGATCGACAAACAGATTGAAATGCCAGGTGTGATCGACCAGGAAGCGGCCGACCGCCTGATCCTTCACATAATCGGAATAATGCAGGATCACGACAGCGCTGGCTGCGACAATGCGCAGCCCGTCCAGATGTCGTGTTTCGGTCCTGATATCCTGCAAGCAGCTTCCCCGGTTCGATCCAGTGACAGGTCGGTCGATGGTCTGGTCAGCGAGCGACCACATTGTCCTTCGGTGCGGTGCGCCGATGGGCGGCGCCGGCGGCGAGTTCGGCAATCAGGTCGATGACCGTGTCGTGGTCACTCGCGGCAAGAGCATTCCAGCGGGCGAGGTTCTGATTGGCGGCAGCCATATATTGAGGACGCCACTTTGGCGTCGCGATGGCGGCGCCGATCTGGGCAGCAGCGTTGCCGTGATCGGATGTGTCGATGAAGATGCCGGAATTGCCGAGCACCTCGTGGAAAACAGGCGCATTGGGCGCGACCACGGGCAGGCCGGCATATTGCGCTTCCAGCAGCGGCAGGCCGAGGCCCTCATCATGCGATGTGCAGAGAAAGATGTCGGCCTGGTCGAGCAGGCGCGTAACATTCTCCGCCGATTGATAGCCATGCAGCGTCACGCCAGGCATGTTCTCCAGAGCCGTCCAGTCGTCACCCCAGCCTTTGCGGCCAACGATATCGAGTGTCGCCCCGGGAAAGCCATGCCGCCGCAGCGCGCCGACGATATGGCCGGCGGTGACGAAATTCTTGCGCGGCTCCACGGTGCCGAGGGCGACGACACGCAGTGGTGCGGCGCTGACATCGCGCGCATCGCGTCCGGTCGATTGCAGGTTGAAAACGTTTCGCACGGGTGGGCGATACAAGGTGATCTCTGCATCGGCGCGCGTATAGGCGCTGATCTTGCGCAGCGTGTCGCGCGAATTGGCGAGAAAGCGCGGATAATGCTTGAGCGTGATCCGGAAAGG
>CALRZK010000630.1:0-3077 GCA_943372615.1 Bradyrhizobium ivorense
TCTCACGGTGCTGGAAAATCTCGATATCGGTCGCCAGCCGCCACGCAAATTCAGCGATGGTGTCGTCGCGCCCGTATGGACGGAAGAGAAGCTGCTCGCTCTGTTTCCCAATCTCGGCGAGATGCCGAACCGTCCGGGCGGGCGCATGAGCGGCGGCGAACAGCAGATGCTCACGGTCGCGCGCACGTTGATGGGCAATCCGCTGCTGATCCTGCTGGACGAGCCTTCCGAGGGCGTTGCGCCTGTCATCGTGGAGATGATGGTCAATACCATTATCGAGCTCAAGAAGGCTGGCGTTTCCATCCTGTTGTCCGAACAGAACGTCCATTTCGCCGAGCTGGTCTCCGATCGCGCCTATGTGTTGGAAAAAGGTCAAATTCGATGGAATGGGACCATGGCCGCGCTGGCGGAGAACGTTGATATCCAGCGAGCCTATCTGACTGTCTAGCGATCAAAACTTGGTCTGTTCCTGCTGACGTGGATCATTCATAATCGGCGTCAGAGATTGGGACCGTGTTGATGCAGAAGTCGGGCAAAGTGAAGTCGCAAGCCGGCGCCGAGGCGCCCGCGGGCTATGAGCTCGATGCGCAGGTGGGCTTTCTGCTCCGTGTCGCCATGCAGCGTCACACGTCTATCTTTATGTCCAACATGGTCGATGACCTCACCCAGACGCAGTTTGCCGTGATGGCGAAGCTGCATGAAGTCGGCCCGAGTTCGCAGAACCATCTCGGCCGGCTGGTCTATCTCGATGCCGCCACCATCAAGGGCGTGGTCGATCGTCTCGGGTTGCGCGGCCTCGTTGCCACCGGCGCCGATCCCAATGATCGCCGCCGCCGCGCGGTGTCACTGACGGAGAAGGGGAGCCGCGTCGTCGAGGCTGCGATCCGTGTCGCCGCTGATGTTACCACCAAGACGTTGCGACCGCTGACGGCGGATGAGCAGCGTATGCTGACCCGGCTGTTGAAGAAGATTACCTGACGAATTGTAGGGTGGGCAAAGCGCAGCGTGCCCACCTCCATCAGCTGTGCACTCGAAGGTGGGCACGCAGCGCTTTGCCCACCTTACAGTCGATTGATCAATTCCTTCACCTTTTGCGGTGACACCGGCAGACGCGTGATGGCGCCGGGCTGTCCCAGCGCATCGTCGATCGCCGACGCAATCGCGGCTCCCACTGCATTCGCGCCACCTTCGCCAGCGCCTTTCAGTCCCATCGGATTGAGCGGGCTTGGTGCATCTTCGGTGATGATCACGTCCACTTGCGGCACTTCGCGTGCCGTTGGCATCAGGTAATCCGCAAAGGTCACCGCCAGTGGCTCGCCGCGGTCGTCGTAGCTGAATTCCTCATACAGCGCGCCGCCAAGGCCCTGCGCGACGCCGCCGACGATCTGGCCGTCGATCAGCATCGGATTGATCGCCTTGCCGATGTCATAGGCGACCAGATAGCGCTCCACCGTGACTCCACCGGTATCGCGCGCAAGCGACACCACGGCGACATGGACGCCATAGGGATAGGTCATGTGCTTCGATTCAAATGAAGCCTCGGCGAACAGGCCGGGCTCATTGTCACCGACGAGATTGCTACCCGGCTCCAGCGCCTTGGCGATCTCGGCCAGCGACATGGACGGGCCAGTGCTGCCATCGAGGCGGACAATCTCGCCATCGATGATATCGAGCTGATCGGCCGGGAGCTGCATCAACTCCGCCGCCGCCGCGAGCGCATTGTCGCGCAGCTTGAGTGCCGCCTGCCGCGTCGCTTCGCCGGTCATCACCGAGACACGCGAGGCGAAGGCGCCGAGGCCGCGCGCGATACGGTCTGTCTGGCCGTGAATGACACTGACGGCGTCGTAACTGGCGCCGAGTTTCTCCGCGCAGATCTGCGCAATGACGGTCTCGACACCTTGGCCGACGGATGCGGCGCCAGTGACGACCTCGATCTTCCCATCGATGCCGACGGTTATCCGTACATCGTCGAACGGCCCAAGCCCGCTTTTCTCCACGAACATGCCGACGCCGGCGCCGACAAGTTCGCCGGCCTTGCGCCGTTCAGCAATCTGCGCCCGCAGCTCCGCCCAACCTACGCCATCCAGCGCCTTGTCGAGCAATTTTGCGTAATCACCGGAATCCAGCACGATATCGGTGCCCAGCGTCTCAAGCGCACGGATCACCGGCATCTCGCTGACCGGGATCAGGTTACGGCGGCGGACCTCGATGCCATCGATTCCGACCTTGTCGGCGACCGCATCGAGCAGGCGCTCACGCACAAAGGTGCTCTCATAGCGCCCGGGCGCGCGATAGGTGCCGCCCGGCGTCTTGTTCGTGAGGCGGATATGTCCGCGCGCCCGATAGGCAGGAATGCGATAGGGGCCAGGCAGCATCGCGGCTGCGAGGTCCGGCACGGTGGCGGCATGCGTGCGCATGTAGCCGCCCTGATCGTGAAAGAACTCGTCATCGATGGCGAGAATGTTGCCGTGCTTGTCGATGGCCGCGCGAATGTGATGCGTCTGCTGGCGTGAGTGATTGGCGGCGATGAGATGTTCGCGCCGATCCTCGATCCATTTCACCGGGCGACCGAGACGCAGGGCAGCGAGGCAGACCAGCACATCCTCGGGATACATCTCGCCGCGAATGCCGAAGCCGCCGCCGACATGACCCTCATAGAGATTGGTGTTCGCGGAAGTGCGGCCGAACATCTTTGCGAGCGGATCGCGATTCCAGTGCGGCACTTTTGCGGCGCCGTACATTTCAAGCATGTCGGTCTCGGCGAGATAGCGCCCGATCGCGCCGCGCGTTTCCAACGGCACGCCGGAATGCCGGCCGATGGACAGCGCAAGTTCGACGGTTGCATGCGCGCTGGCGAAGGCAGCATCCAAATTGCCATAGCTCTTTTCGATCAGCGCCGTTTCGGTCGGAAGGCCGTCGCGAAATTCCCCGACCTCGCCATCGGCATGGAGAATGACGGGCAGTTCCTCGATCTCGACGTCCACATGCTCGGCCGCGTCCTCGGCGAGATAGGGATTTTCCGCAAACACCACGGCGACGGGATCGCCGACATAGCGGACCTTGTCCTTGGCGAGAAT
>CALRZK010000631.1:0-3075 GCA_943372615.1 Bradyrhizobium ivorense
CACTGTTGCCCATCGTGTCGCCGATGACGTCGCGCGCGGCATCGATCAGCACATTGCCGCCCTGGTCCGGATACCAGGCGCGATAGACGCCGAGCGCGCCATCATATTTGCCATCGGCCTGCACCTTGCCGAGCAGCGCGTCGCCATTGCGGCCGCGCGCGAGATTGTACGGCGCATTGGCGGCGCTGCCGCCGGGCAATTCACTATTGGTGCCGGCAGTGTAGACGCCGAACAGCGACATCATGCGGACATCGCGGCCAGCAGAAAGTGAGAGATCGCCGGTGCCGGTGCGCAGCACGCTATAGCCGGGCGTTCCGTGTGTGTAGCTGTAAGTCGTGGTGGTTGTTTCGGTGCCGCCACCTTCGCAATACGGACCGAAATTACACCAACCAGTCATTCCGGTCTCAAGCTCGAAATCCTCGATGCTACGGCCGACCCATGACGTGTCGCCGAACCAGTCCAGAGACCCCTGCTCTGTGAGCTTGCGTGATTCCGGCCCGCAAATGCCCGGCTCCCACGCACAGAACTCTTCGACTGTCGCGCCATACCCCGCCGCGATTTCATCGACACGCTTTCCTTTGTCGGCAATGCCATTCGGGCCGTAGTAGGTCGCACCGAATTCCGTGAGGACCAGATTGCCGACGAACACCGTCGTGGATTTCGACGAGCTATGAACGCCGTTATGGGTATCGGCGAGCACGATGTCGCCCTTGCCCTGCACATTGCGCGCGCGGACATCGGCCGAGCCGAGATCGGCGCCGGCGGTGAACGTCATATCCCACGAGGTCGCGCCTTCGCGCAGCATCGGTGCCACGGCCCAGTTGCGACCCTGGATGCCGCCACTGCCGACCGGCCGCAGATTGACCGGCGTGCCGCCCGCCAGCTTCACAAAGGTCATCGACGGGATCAGCGATCCCTGTTTGAGTTCGATGCGCTCGCTGGCAGTCAGCTCCGCCGCCAACTTCACGCCTTTCGGCCACGTGAAGGCTGCCACCGCCACATCGGCGCGCAGCGCGAAGCCGGCGCCAAGTGTGGCGCCCGCCGTCAGTGTCACTTCCGTCTGCAGCACGCTCCCCGCCGCATGGACGGTGCCATCGGACGTGACCACCTCGGCGCCGAGAACCGTTCCTGCCGATAGCACCAGCGTGCCCGTGAGCGTCACCTGCATCGGCAGCGTCGTGCCGGCCGGCAATGTCGTCGGCTTCGCCTTCACCTCATAGTTCAATGTCGCGCCAGCCGGGAAACGGGTGTCCGCTTCCAGCTTGACGCCGTCGATCGGCACGACGATGTCGCTGCCGAATGGCGTTGCTCCCTTACCGCCGCTGGTATCGCGACCTTCGATCAACTGCCAGCCATTGTCGTCCGGCGTCACCGGCGGCGGGGCAAAGCCGTCATTGATGCTGCCATGGATGTTGAGATTGCCGGCGGCGCGGAACACCAGCGCACCGGGTTCGCCGAAGCCGCGCAGGTTTTCGTCAAAAATGTTCGACTGCGGGCCGTAGCGATGGTTCGACAGATCGATGTCGCCGACCACTGTGAGGTCGCCATTCGGGTTCTCGGCGCTGACCTTCCCGACAATCTCCACACCGGGACGCAGATGATAATTGCCGAGCCCGGCGAGACGCGCGGACAACAATCCATTGCCGAGCGCCGCATCGATGAAAGTGCGGCTCTGAGCGTCGATGGTGTCAAGATAAGCCTGGGTGATCAGCTGCGGGCGACCGCCATTGACATCCGGCAAGCCGGCCAGCGGCGCGTCGTCATAGCTGCGGAACGCATTGACGGAGATGCTCTTGGCGCCGGCAATCACGGGCGTGCCATTGACATCGATGGCGACGTCATCGCCGCCGAGCCGCGGCGCGTTCAGCACCAGCGTGCCGCGGGCGCGACCGTCATTGTTGGCGGCATTCGTACCGGCGCGGAGATCGACGCGCGCGCCGGCTGCCAGCGTCAGCCGGCCATCGCGGGTGGTGAGATCGACCATCGCGCGGTTCGGGCTGTCGATGATCTTGCCATAGCTGTCCACGCGCAAGCCGGTGCCATGGGCATCGAGCGTGCCGTTGATGGTGAGATCGCCTTGCGCCGCGAGGCGGATGGCGCCGACCGAGAAGCCGGACGCATCGATGCGGCCATTGACCGTGAGGCTGCCGCCGTCGAGCACGATCTCGACTTGGCGGGCTTTCACCTCGTCGCCGATCACAAGGCTGCCCTGCTTGATCTGGAAGCGGCGGGCGCCGAACACCTGACCGGCATTCAGGCGTGCGTTGAGCCCGGCGAAATCCGCCAGAGTCTGCGCGCGGACCGCGATCTCGGCATTCATGAATGGCACATAGGTGCCGCCGGCATCATAGGTGCCGCTGGCGCTGCCGCCGATGCTGCCGGCGAGATCGATATAGCCGGCCCCGGTGCCAAGCGCGGTGGCGGCCAGCGTGCCGGCGCGGTTGTAGCGCCCCGACAGATCGATGCTGGCGCCGCTGCCCATCAGGATGTTGCCATCCGTGCTGCTGAGCACGACATCACCGCCCCAGCTATATTTCTTGACGTCGAAGAGCACCACCTCGCGGCCCGCCATGTCGATGCGCGCGCCATCGGTGAGGACAACATCGCCGGTCGCATTCAGCGTCAGCCGGCCCGACGGCAGCACCACGGCGGTATCGAGGATGACGCTCTGCCCCGAGATCTTCAGCTCGGCGCCGAGGGCATCATTCCTGCCGGCTGCAGCGCCGGTGCCGGTGATCAGCACCGCGCCGCCGGCCTTGATGTCGCTGAACGACCCGGCTGCGCCGGTGAGCATCGGCGTACGGATGGTGAGATCGCCGCCGCCGAAGGCGAAGCCGGTGCCGGGCTGATAGCCGCCCTGTGTGTGATAGACGGCGAGCGAGCCCTTGCCGCTCGACGACACGCTCTGCGATGCGGTGAAATTGACATGGGCGAAACCGAGCGCCAAACGATCGGCGGAAATGGCCGTGTTCGGCCGTGTATTCGGTGCGTAGCCGAGCAGAATGCGCTCGGCAACGACATCGAGCGTCCCGTCGCCAAGGCGATCGAGCACTGGCGCCCCCGGCAATTGCGGCA
>CALRZK010000632.1:0-3072 GCA_943372615.1 Bradyrhizobium ivorense
GCCAGTAGAACAGCAGCGTCGTCAGCACGCTGATGACGAGCACCACGGGCAGGGCCTGCAGCGCGAGAACGAAATCGGCGCCGGGCGCCTTGAGATCGAACGGGAGCGCCCCGCCGCCGAGATAGCCGAACACAAAAGACGTGCCGGCACGCGACGCGGCAGCGATGGTGGAGACGGCATCATTGATCGTGCCGAAGGCACGCGTCACGATTGGGAGCTTCAGGAGGACAATGGCCGTTGCGATCGTGACGACGAGCCCGATCACAGCCTTGCGCAGCGACACTTTGCTGCGATTTTCACCGAACACCCACGCAAGGCCAAGCAATGCGATGACGCCAAATGCCGACTGAAGCTGAAGCATGAATCCCCCGAAACCGCAGCAATGATGCCGCGGCGTGGAGGTTCATGCAATGTCGGTGCCGAGAACGTATCGCGCTCAGGCAGCTTCTGTGTCCTGAATTGGCTCGGCAACCAGTTTAACGCCAAGAGCAGCGAGGACTTTTCGGATCGTTTCGAATTCTGGTTTCGATTGCCCGTTAAGCGATTTGTAGAGGCTCTCGCGAGAGACGCCAGCCTCTTCAGCAACGCGAGCCATTCCCTTGGAGCGGGCAACCGTGCCTATCGCATGCGAGATAAAGGCGGAGTCGTTGCTCTCAAATGCCTCGGTGAGATAAGCCGCAATGATTCCCGCGTCGTTGAGATGGTCAGCAACGTCGAATTTTTTGAAATGCGCCATGATGGTCCTCACCATTTTGCAGCGATTTGAATGGCACGCCGAATATCTTTGGCTTGTGTCGATTTATCGCCGCCGCACAAGAGCAAGATAATCAGCGCGTCTTTGCGCGTGTAATAAATGCGGTAACCCGGACCATAGTCGATCCTCATTTCGAGGATCCCGCTGCCCACCGACTTGACGTCTCCCGGATTACCGTTCTCAAGTCGGTATATGCGGTCGAACACTTTGGCCGCTGCCCGCTGGTCTTTCAATGTGTCGATCCATTGATCGAATTCGACACTTGATTGAACCTCAAACATATTCAGTATCCTTTGGGATACAAGTGAATTTGCTTAGGCTGGCAGCGGCCCTGGAGCCCTTTTTACCCCCGTCCCACAAACGGCATCTTCGTGGCCATGACCGTCATCGTCAGCACATTCGCATCCAGCGGCAGGCCGGCCATGTAGGCGACTGCATCACCAACCGCCTTGGAGTCCATGCGCGGCTCCTGCTTCGATGTGCCGTCCGGCTGCAGCACGCCGGGGCCGTTGACCATGCGGTCGGTCATCGGCGTGGCGGCATTGCCGATGTCGACCTGGCCGACGGCGATGTCATAGGCGCGGCCGTCGAGATTGCTGGCCTTGGTGAGGCCGGTGATGGCGTGCTTGGTGGAGGTATAGGCGGCCGAGAACGGGCGCGGCGCATGCGCGGAGATCGAGCCGTTATTGATGATGCGGCCGCCGCGCGGGGTCTGGTCCTTCATGATGCGGAAGGCGTGCTGGGTGCACAGGAACGGCGCGGTGAGATTGGTGTCCACCACGGCCTTCCACTGGTCGAGCCCGAGATCCTCGAAAGGGATCGCCGGCGCGCCCATGCCGGCATTGTTGAACAGCACGTCGAGGCGGCCGAATTCCTGCACGGTCTTGGCGAACAGCGCCGCGATCGACGCGGGGTCCTGCATGTCGGCGGTGACGGGCAGGCTCTTGCCACCCTTCTCGGCGCCAAGCTTCTGCGTCTCCTGCAGCAGCTCCAGCCGGCGGCCGGCGAGCACGACGGTGAAGCCCGTGCCCATCAGTGCGAGCGAGGCGGCGCGGCCGACGCCGGTGCCGGCTCCGGTGACGATGGCGATCTTGGCGGTCATTGGTTTCTTCCCTGGGTTCTTGAACGACGTGTTTTAGGTGAGCACTCGCGTCATGAAGCGCGCCTGATCGCCATAGCTCGCAAGCTTGGCGGCAAGTGCGGGATCATCGGTGACGGTAAAGCCCTGCCGCTGCCAAAAATGAACCGAATTGTTGACGGCAACAAGGGTCATGTTCGGCAGGCCCAATGCGCGTGCACGGGCGGCGAGCTGTCCGACAATCGCGGTGCCGGCGCCGCTGCCGCGGGTCTCCGGTAGCAGCGCGAGATCGTGGATGTAATAGGTCGATGGCAATGCCACGGGCGCCAGCACAGCGTCCAGTGGTGGTGGCACGCGGTCTTGCCAGGGATGGCTGAGGATATAGCCCTTGAGGCCATTATCGCCGTCCAGCACCTCGCAGCCTGCAGCGTGCAGCGTGAGGCGATTAGCGAAGACGGCTTCGCTTTCGGGGAAGGCGGGATGGATGAAGTCGGCGAGCGTTTTGACAGCAGGTAGATCGGCTGCGGTCATCGCGCGCCACTTGTAGGATGGGTTGAGCGCAGCGAAACCCATCACTCACACACTCCGGTCGAGATGATGGGCTTCGCTCTGGCGCGGTGCGCCTGCGCTCTACCCATCCTACGGCCTCAGGCGTTCTTATACGGCGGGCGCGGAAGGTTCTGATGCGCGGCGCGCAGCGCCGCCGACCAGCGCGAGCGCAGGTCATGGAAATAGGGCTCGCCGGCCTCGATGCGGTGATTGAGATCGGCGTCGCAGACATCCGCGCGCACCACCAGCACGTCGATGGGCAGGCCAACGCCGATATTCGAGCGCATGGTCGAATCCATCGAGATCAGGCCGGTCTTCAGCGCCTCATAGAGTTCGACATCGTAATGCATGGCACGATCCAGCACCGGCTTGCCGTATTTGTGCTCGCCGATCTGCAGATAGGGCGTGTCCACCGTGCATTCGATGAAGTTGCCGGCCGGATAGATCATGAACAGCCGCATCTTCTCGCCGGCGATCTGACCGCCGAACAGGAAGGAGACGTTGAAGTCGATGTCTTCGGCTTCCAGCGCCTTGCCCTCGGTGGTGGAGACATGCCGGATCGCGCGGCCGATCCGCTTGGCTGCCTGGAACATGGTCGGCGCGCTCAAGAGCGTCTCGATTTCGCCGGTCTCGGGATTTTCCAACCCCTCATTGAGGGTCGAGATGACAGATTGGCTGATGGCGAGATTGC
>CALRZK010000633.1:0-3071 GCA_943372615.1 Bradyrhizobium ivorense
GCCTTTCGTCGCCAGCGCCACGCCCGCAAGCGTAAAGCTCAGCGCCGCAATCTGCACGATGCCGAGAGGCTCATGCAGCATGAAGGACGCACCGACGACGCCAATCACCGGCACCGCCATCGTGCCGATGGCCGCGACAGAGGCCGACAACAAGGTCAGCGCTGCGAACCAGCAGACATAAGCAAGGCAGAAGCCGATCAGGCCGACATAGGCGAACGTGCCCCAGCCGACATAAGTGAGCGCTTGCGGATGCGCGGTCTCGAAGACGAGGCCGATCAGCAACACCGGCAAGCTGCCGAGCACGATCTGCCAACCGGCAGAGGCCAGCAGTGTCATTTTCAGCGGATACTTTTTCCCGAGCACCGTGCCGCCAGCGAAACCGAATGCGCCGGTGATGGCCATGGCCAGCCCGAGCAGCTTTTGCGGCGTGATGTGAACGCCGTCACCGAGCATCAGCGCGGCGATACCCGAGAACGCCATCAGCATCGCAACGATGCGCCGGAGCGACAGCGTCTCGCCGAGAATGCGCCAAGCTAACACCGCCGCCCAGATCGGCATTGTGTAAGCGATAACGGCAGCTTCGCCGGCCGGCAGCCAGAGCAACGCCAGACTCATCAGCGCCATCCAGCCGAACACGTTGAGCATGGAGAGCCCGATAAGGCGCCCCCACTGCCCCTCAGGCACGCGCAGGCTCTCGCCGCGCATCGCTCCGAGCCCGAGCAACACGAGGCCGCCGATCACGCCTGCGCCCCCGCGGCCGGTCAATGGCGGCCATTCGGTGAGCAGGAGTTTGGTCATCGGCCAGTTGAACCCCCAACCAATCGAGGTGACGACGAGGAACAGGAGGCCGAGCGAGGCCATTCGCGGGCGCGAATCGGTGGAGTTCGGAACGGACATGAAATGGGCATTTCCGGCAGGAGATTCGGGGTCACCATGCGCGCATTTGCATGTTCCGACCACCGTCAGTCGTGGGAACCGCCCAGAAGGCTGCCGCACGCCTGAAAGTCATCGGGATGCAATGCCGAAATGCAACACTTCGGGGGCCTGTGAACAGCGGGCATGGCGCGGTTTGCAAACACATTGCAAAAAATTTTCGGCTTGGGATTCCGTGAGGACTCACCGATAGTTGGCACCGATCAGGGCGTGGCTGAGCCCCCTGGTTATCCACCCTTTCCACCATATTTAGTATTTGATTCAGGAACCGTCACTAATCCTTGACGTGAGAGATCGGTTTGCCCTAGTTTTGGAATTGTCCGGTGCGAGCAGTTATTCGTCCCGCCGGGCGCTCCCAAAACGGGTCCTGACCGATCGCTTCGTCCCTCCAAGGAGGCACCGGGGATCGGGGATCTGCGCCCTGATCACCAGAGCTTCGGAGCATAAAAATGAGCCGGAAAAACCGGCTCTAAAGACGCGTTGAGGCGTTAGGATCGGGCGATTTTCGTGCGATCCGGGTGCATGACCCCGGCAGTTCCGGGCGGCCGCAAATGGCCCCGCCATGCTCCAAAACAGAGACAAAAGGACCGGTTTCACCGGGTTCGGTGCGGCAACTTTGGGGCAGCCTTGCGGCAAACCTGAGACCGCTCACAGAAATCACCGACCCACCAGATGTGGTGTCGGACACACGACGGGGCACGACGACGATGCAGATTACACGCCGCTACACCACCGAAGGACAGTCGCCCTATGCCGGGATCGACTTCCGCCTCACCACCTCCGAAATCCGCAACCCGGATGGCTCGGTCGTGTTCAAGGCCGATGGTGTCGAAGTCCCCGAGTCGTGGTCGCAGGTCGCGTCCGACGTCTTGGCCCAGAAGTATTTCCGCAAGGCCGGCGTCGCTGCGCGTCTGAAGAAGGTCGAGGAAGAGACCGTGCCGTCATGGCTGTGGCGCTCGGTGCCGGACACCGATGCGCTCAACACCCTGCCCGAGAATGAGCGCTTCATCGGCGAGCTCTCGGCCAAGCAGGTGTTCGACCGCCTCGCCGGCTGCTGGACCTATTGGGGCTGGAAGGGCGGCTACTTCACCTCCGAAGCCGACGCCCACGCTTTCCATGACGAGCTGCGCTACATGCTCGCCAAGCAGATGGTCGCGCCGAATTCGCCGCAGTGGTTCAACACCGGCCTGCACTGGGCCTATGGCGTCGATGGTCCCGGCCAGGGCCACTACTATGTGGACTGGAAGACCGGCAAGCTCACCAAGTCGAAATCGTCCTACGAACATCCGCAGCCGCATGCCTGCTTCATTCAGGGCGTCGAGGACGATCTGGTCAACGAAGGCGGCATCATGGACCTGTGGGTGCGTGAAGCCCGCTTGTTCAAATACGGCTCCGGCACCGGCTCCAATTTTTCGCGTTTGCGCGGCGAAGGCGAGAAGCTGTCGGGTGGCGGACGTTCGTCTGGCCTCATGAGCTTCCTGAAGATCGGCGATCGCGCCGCCGGCGCCATCAAATCGGGCGGCACCACGCGTCGCGCGGCGAAGATGGTCGTGGTCGATGCCGACCATCCGGATATCGAGACCTATATCGACTGGAAGGTGAAGGAAGAGCAGAAGGTCGCTGCCCTCGTCACCGGTTCGAAGATGAACCAGAAGCACCTCAAGGCCATCATGAAGGCCTGCGTGAATTGCGAAGGTTCGGGCGACGACTGCTTCGATCCCGAGAAGAACCCGGCGCTGCGTCGCGAGATCAAGCTCGCGCGCCGCGCGCTGGTCACCGACAACATGATCAAGCGCGTCATCCAGTTCGCCAAGCAGGGCTACAAGGATATCAATTTCGATATCTATGACACCGACTGGGATTCCGAAGCCTACCTCACCGTGGCCGGCCAGAACTCCAACAACTCCGTCTCGCTCAAGGACGACTTTTTGCGCGCAGTGGAGACAGACGGAAACTGGGACCTGATCGCCCGCAAGGACGGCAAGGTGATGAAGACGATCAAGGCCCGCGACCTGTGGGAGAAGATCGGCTATTCCGCCTGGGCCTCGGCCGATCCCGGCCTGCACTTCAACACCACCATGAATGACTGGCACACCTGCAAGTCATCCGGTGACATCCGCGCGTCCAATCCGTGCTCG
>CALRZK010000634.1:0-3068 GCA_943372615.1 Bradyrhizobium ivorense
CTCGCTATAACCATCCATCCTCGGGCCCTTGCCGATGCCTGCGATCATGAACAGGCCGCCGATCAGCGAGAGATTCTTCAATGCGCTGAACATCTGGTTCTTTGCATCAGCGCCCGTCAGATTCCAGAAATCGTGGAAATAGAACGTCACGGCCATCACGAACAGCACCATCACCAGCGCGAAGAAGCGCGCACCGAAGTTCAGCGCGATCATGATGCCGCCGATCAGTTCCAGCGCGGCGACAGCGATGGACAGGATCTGCTTCAGATCCATCTTGGCGAATTGTTCGAGCTGCTGCGTGTAGGGCAACACATCAGCCGGCAATGCCGGAATGATCTTGGTCGCGATCATGTCGGCGGACGCTCCGAGATCGAGGAACTTCATTGCGCCTGAGGCAATGAAAATGACGGCGAACAGGATACGACCGAAAGTAATAAACGCCGGCATGGAATGGCCCCACGAACTGCAATGACTGCGGATCGAAACACGACAAGTATGATCAACTTTGTCGCAAATACAAACGCAAATGGATGGCTTCTTGCGAAGTCATCCATTTGTCGTCAGTCCATCGGTGATGGTTCGGTCGATTAGCCGAACAGATTGGCCTGCGAACGCCCTGCCCGTTCCTGTGCTTCAACAGCGGCAACAGCCGTCATGTTGAGGATGCCGCGCGCGGTCACGCCTTGCGTCAGGATATGTGCCGGACGCGCAGGACCGATCAGGATCGGGCCGACTGGAAGCGCATCGGCGAGCGTCTTGATCATCTGATAGGCGACATTGGCGGCATCCAGCGTCGGCATGATCAGGACATTGGCCGCACCTTCGAGCTTCGACTGCGGCAGCACCAGTTTGCGGGCCGTCTCCGACAAGGCGGTGTCGCCCTGCATTTCGCCATCGGACTCGATCTCCGGATGCTTTTCACGCAGCAATGCTGCGGCGTGGCGCATCTTCCGCGACGAGTCCGTGTCGTAGCTGCCGAAATCCGAATGCGAGACGAAGGCGATCTTCGGCTTCATGGCGAAGCGCTGCACATGGTTCGACGCCAGCGCCGCGATTTCAGCGAGCTCGTGGGCGCTCGGATTCGGCCGCACCTGCGTATCGGCGATGAAATGCGCGCCCTTGCTGGTAATCATCAGCGACAGCGCTGCGAAATCGCTGATGCCCGGCAGGAAGCCGATGATCTCGCGCACATGGCGCAGATGGCTCATGAAACGGCCTTCGATGCCGCAGATCATCGCATCGGCTTCACCGCGGATCACGGCGAGTGCGGCAATGACCGTCGCATTGGTGCGAACGACGGTGCGCGCCACATCAGGCGTCACGCCGCGACGACCGGCAACGTCGATATAGGACTGCACGTAAGAGCGATAACGCGGATCGTCCTCGGGATTGATAAGGTCGAAATCCTGACCGGCCTTGATCGACAGGCCGAAGCGCTTGATGCGTGCATCGACCACCGACGGACGACCAACGAGGATCGGACGCGCCAGCTTTTCTTCCAGTACGACCTGCACGGCGCGCAGCACGCGCTCGTCCTCGCCTTCCGCATAAATCACGCGGACAGGCTGCGTCTTCGCCTTGGCGAAAACGGGCTTCATCACCAGGCCCGAACGGAACGCGAAGCGCTCGAGGCCGGCGGTGTATTCATCGAAATTGGCGATCGGACGCGAAGCAACGCCCGAATCCATCGCAGCCTTGGCGACGGCCGGCGCGATGCGCAAGATCAGGCGCGGATCGAACGGCGACGGGATCAGCGAGCCCGGACCAAAGCCCTGCGTCTCGCTCTCAAAACCTGCATGTACGGCATCCGACGGCGGATCCTGCGCGAGCTGCGCAATCGCATCCACGGCCGCATGCTTCATCGCCTCATTGATGGCGGTGGCGCCGCAATCCAGCGCACCGCGGAAAATGAAGGGGAAGCAGAGGACGTTGTTGACCTGGTTCGGGAAGTCCGAACGGCCGGTGCAGATCATCGCATCCGGGCGCGCCTTGCGGGCTTCATCCGGCATGATTTCCGGAGTCGGATTGGCGAGCGCAAGCACCAGCGGCTTGTCGGCCATCGCCTTGACCATTTCGGGCTTCAGCACGTTTGGCGCGGAAACGCCGAGGAAAATGTCGGCGCCGCCGATGACGTCGCCAAGCGTTCGGGCATCGGTCTTCTGCGCATAGACCGCCTTCCAGCGATCCATCAGCGTGTTGCGGCCTTCATGCACGACGCCGTCGATATCGCAGACCCAGATGTTTTCGCGCTTGGCGCCGAGCGACACCAGCAGGTTCAAACATGCGATCGCCGCGGCGCCAGCGCCCGAGCAGACGATCTTCACATCCGGCAGCTTCTTGCCGTTCAACAGCAGCGCGTTCTTGATCGCGGCGCCGACGATGATGGCGGTGCCGTGCTGGTCGTCATGGAAGACCGGAATCTTCATGCGTTCCTTGAGCTGCGCCTCGATCTCGAAACACTCCGGTCCCTTGATGTCTTCGAGATTGATGCCGCCAAAGGTCGGCTCCAGCGCCGAGACGGTCTCGACCACGCGCTCGATGGTGTCGGCGGCGATTTCGATGTCGAACACATCGATGCCGGCGAACTTCTTGAACAGGACAGCCTTGCCTTCCATGACAGGCTTCGAGGCCAGCGGACCGATATTGCCGAGACCGAGCACTGCGGTGCCGTTCGAAACCACGGCCACGAGATTGGCGCGCGAGGTCAGCGAGGCCGCTTCATTCGGATCGGCCGCGATCGCCATGCAGGGCGCGGCAACGCCGGGCGAATAAGCGAGCGCAAGGTCGCGCTGATTGGCCAGCGGCTTGGTCGCCTGGATCTCGAGCTTACCCGGTTTCGGCAACCGGTGATAAGCGAGCGCCGCGCGCGACAATTCTTCGGAGGAAGGAGAGGACATGAGCGCTCCGGTCGGGACCAAACAGTATGGACTGCAGGAAAACTGAATGATGGGTTGTTCAGCGGATTCAGCGCGATGTCTATCCCGCCGGACGGCATTGGCGCAACCGCTTCCGGACGCATGTCAGAGGTCCCGTCCACGCTGCAAATTTGCCGTTTGCAGCCTCGAACC
>CALRZK010000635.1:0-3066 GCA_943372615.1 Bradyrhizobium ivorense
ACAAGCCCGGGCACGACGGAGCTTCTGTTGCGCGACTTGCCCATCACTTGTGGATCAGCGTGCCCGTGCCCTGATTGGTGAACAATTCGAGCAGCACCGCATGCGGCGTCTTGCCGTCGATGATCACCACACCTTCGACGCCCTGTTCGAGCGAATAGATGCAGGTCTCGACCTTCGGGATCATGCCGCCGGAAATGGTGCCGTCGGCGATCAGCCGGCGCGCATCCTTGATCGACAGTTCCGGGATCAGCTTCTTCGACTTGTCGAGCACGCCCGGTACGTCGGTGAGCAGCAGCAGGCGCTTGGCCTTCAGCGCACCAGCGACGGCGCCGGCAAAGGTGTCGGCATTGACGTTATAGGTCTTGCCTTCCTTCGATGCGGCCAGCGGCGCCAGCACCGGGATCAGCTCGTAGCCGATCAGTTGATTCAGCAGCGTCAGATCGACCTTTTCGGGCTCGCCGACAAAACCGAGATCGACCACCTTCTCGATGTTCGAATCCGGATCGACCATGGTGCGCGTCGCTTTCGACGCGGTGACCATGTTGCCGTCCTTGCCGCACAGGCCGACGGCCTTGCCGCCGGCTTCGTTGATGTAGCTGACGATCGACTTGTTGATGGAGCCGGCTAGCACCATCTCGACGATCTCGATGGTGGCGGCATCGGTGATGCGCAATCCGGCAGCGAATTCCGACTTGATGCCGAGACGCTGCAGCATCTGCGCGATTTGCGGGCCGCCGCCATGCACCACCACCGGATTGATGGCGGTCTGCTCGAGCAGCACGATGTCGCGGGCGAAGGCGCGGGCGGTATCCTCGGCGCCCATGGCATGGCCGCCATATTTGATGACGATGGTTTCCTCGTCATATTGCTGCATGTGCGGCAGCGCTTCGGAGAGGATGTGGGCCTTTTCGAGAGCACTGATGATGGGCGCGTCGGTCATGAAGCGGATCTCACATTTGGCAATCTGCGGCGCGTTCTAGCTGATTGGTGCGGGTCGCGCAAAGAGCGTTACGCGCGCCTCGGCCATGCCGCAGATACCGCCAGCGCAATCCAGCTGACGATCAGCAGCGTACCGCCGGTGGGCGCAGCCATGGGAAACAGGCCGTGGCCGACATATTGGCGCATGACGAGGTCACCGGCGAACAATGACGTGGCGATGACAAAGCCGAACGTGGCCGTAAGGCCGATCTGCAGATGCGCAATGCCGCGCTCGATCAGCGCGACTGCGCCGAGCACGGCGGCCGCGTGAAACAGCAGCATCGAGGAAGCGGAGGCGAGGCGCGACGCGTCCGGCTGATGCGCCGATGCGGCAGCGAGGATCACGCCATCGGCGCCCATGATGCCGGCGCAGATGATCAGGATACGAAAAAGCGCGGTGCGGTTCATGAATTGCGCTCGTTGAACAGGCGCATCATCGCAGCGCGGAGTTCGACCATGCCTTCGCCATCGCGCGACGACGTGACGAGGATTTCCGGGAAGGCGGCCGGATGTTTTCGCAAAGTGGCCTGGGTCTCTTCCATCACCTTCTCAAGCTCGGCCTTCTTCACCTGATCGGCCTTGGTCAGCACGATCTGGTAGCTGACAGCGGAGCGGTCGAGGGATTTCAGCACGTCGAGGTCGACGTCCTTGATGCCGTGGCGGCTGTCGATCAGCACATAGACGCGGGCGAGCGTCGCGCGGCCCTGCAGGAAGGAATAGATCAGCTTGGTCCAGGACGCGATCTTGACCTTCGGCGCCGAGGCATAGCCGTAGCCGGGCATATCCACGAGACGAAATTCGCTGCCCTTCGGGCTCTCGAAGAAGATCAGTTCCTGGGTGCGGCCCGGCGTGTGCGAGGTGCGCGCCAGCGCATTGCGGCCGGTGAGCGCATTGATCAGGCTGGACTTGCCCACATTGGAGCGGCCGGCAAAGGCGACTTCCATGCCGGCCATGGGCGGCAGGGTTTCGATCGAGGGCGAAGCCCAGATGAACTTCCACTCGCCTGCAAACATCAGGCGGCCCTGTTCGATCAGCTCCGCATCGGGTTCGGTGGTCATGCGAAGGTGCTTTCTGTCTCCGTCATTGCGAGGAGCGAAGCGACGAAGCAATCCAGTTCTTGGCTTTCTGGATTGCTTCGCTGCGCTCGCAATGACGGCTGAGAGGTTGGGGACTAGCTCTTCTTCTCTGCCGGCGTCTTCCGGAAGGTCGCCTTGACGTTGTCGAACAGCTCTACCTTCACGCCATTCTTGTTCATGATGTAGGCCTGCTGCAGCACCGAGAGGGTGTTGTTCCAGGCCCAGTAGATCACGAGACCGGCCGGGAAGCCTGCAAGCATGAAGGTGAAGATCAGCGGCATCCAGTCGAAGATCATCTTCTGGGTCGGATCCGGCGGCGTCGGGTTCAGCTTCATCTGGAACCACATCGTGATGCCCATGATGATCGGCCAGATGCCGAGATGCAGGTAGTGGCCGAGCACCGGAATCGTGGTCGGATCCATCGGGATCAGGCCGAACAGGTTGAACAGGTTGGTCGGGTCCAGCGCCGAGAGATCCTTGATCCAGCCGAAGAACGGCGCGTGGCGCATTTCGATGGTGACGAACAGAACCTTGTAGAGCGAGAAGAACACCGGGATCTGCAGCAGGACGGGAAGACAGCCGGCGACCGGATTGATCTTCTCCTTCTTGTAGATCTCCATCATCTCCTGCTGCTGCTTCATCCGGTCATCCGGATAACGCTCCTTGAGCGCCGTCAGCTGTGGCTGGATCGCCTTCATCTTCGCCATCGAGGCGTAGGACTTGTTGGCGAGCGGGAAGAAGATGATCTTGACCAGCACCGTCACCAGAAGAATGGCGACGCCGAAATTGCCGAACAGGTGGAAGAACCAGTCGAGCGCCAGGAACATCGGCTTGGTGATGAAGTAGAACCAGCCCCAGTCGATCAGCAGGTCGAAGTGGTTGAGGCCGAGCGACTGGTTGTAGCCGCCGAGGCCGACCGCGATCGGGAAGTTAAGACCGACGGTGGCGGCTTCCTTGGCGCCGGCGAACAGGCGGGCATTGGCGGTGGTGGTGCCGCCGGGTGCCACGGTCT
>CALRZK010000636.1:0-3060 GCA_943372615.1 Bradyrhizobium ivorense
CTTTTCGACCAGTGCTGTCATGGCCGGATCGGGTTTGATCGCATCGGCGAAGACCGGCATCAGCTTGAAGCGGATATCGGAAACTTTCTTGTCCTTCACTTCGATGTCGAGGCGCGAGACGAATTTGCCGTGCGATCCCGTGGCGACCAGCACGGTGTTCCCGACCTTGATCAATCCCGGCATCGCATCGTGCGTATGCGCGGTCAGGATGACGTCGAGCCCCTTCACGCGGCCGGCCAGCTTGTGATCGACATCGAAACCGTTATGCGAGAGCAGCACGACGATGGACGCGCCGGCTGCACGGGCTTCGTCGACCTGCTTCTGGATGTCCTCCTCGCGGATGCCGAACTCCCAGTTCGGAAACATCCAGCGCGGATTGGCGACTGCGGTGCGTGGCAATGCCTGGCCGATCACGGCGATCTTGGCGCCGCCGCGTTCGAACATTTTTCGCGCTTCGAAGACAGGCTCTTGCCATTCATTGTCGCGAATATTCTGCGCAAGGAATGCAAAGGGCGCGCTATCGGCGATCTGCTTGACGCGTTCGGCACCGTAGGTGAATTCCCAATGCCCGACCATGGCATCGAGCTTCAGCGCCGACATGACGTCGATCATGTCCTGCGCCTTTGTCTGCAGTGACGTCCAGCTGCCTTGCCAGCTATCGCCGCCATCGAGCAGCAGCACCTTGTCGTCGCCACGCTCGGCGCGAACGGCACCGATCAGCGTGGCGATACGATCCATGCCGCCCATGCGGCCGTAGTTCTTGGCGAGCGACGTAAAATCATCAGCGGTCAGCGCGAACGCATCGGCTGAGCCGGCGGTGATATTAAAGTACTTTCGGAATTCGGCATCGGTCAGATGCGGCGGCTTGCCCTTGGCTTCGCCCACGCCGAGATTGGCCGACGGTTCGCGAAAATGCAGGGGCATCAGTTGCGCATGGGTGTCGGCGACATAGAGGATCGTCACCGTGCCCAGCGGATCGAACCGCAGGATATCAGCCTGGGTCAAACGCTGCTGCGCTGCCACCCGGCCCAATGCGCCAAGGCCGCCACCGATCGTCAGCGCCGACGCAGCCGCCGTCGCTTGCAGGAAATCCCGCCTCGATATCATGAGTCACCTATGATCCCTTCCAGTCGGAAGGGTGAATGTTCAGACGAGTGTCAGGCCACGGTCAGCTTGTTGGTGGCGACATAGTCGGAGCCGTCATCATCCTTCCAGGTGAAGGTGAATTCACCGGACTCCGCAGCCTTGTAGAAAAACGACTGATAGGGATTGGCCGAGATGGCCGGATTCCAGTCGGCTTCGAACACCGTCTTGCCGTTGAATGCGGCGGTGAACTTGTTGATGATCTTGCGCGGCACGACCTTGCCGGACGCATCCTTGCGCTGGCCGGATTCCATTTCATGAGAGATCAGCGTCTTGATCTCGATCATTTCGCCGGCCTTCGCCTGGGAAGGGACACGAACGCGCGGGGTGGGTTTGGTTGCCATGGGAAAGTCCTCGCCTGATTACTGGGTTGTTCGAGCGGTGTTGCGGGACTAGCCGCCGCAGCCGCCGATCGTGACCTTCACATTGGCTTTCGCCATGTAGAGTTTGCCGTTGGACATTTCGGCGATGCAGACGATGTTCTGGGTTTCTGCGAGACGCATGCGGGTCGAGGCCGACGCCTTGCCGCAGGCCGGCGTGAACTTGTAGCTCACCACGCCGGGCAGCGGGTTGCCTTCGGCAAACACATGCACCGACTTCACATGATCGGCGTCGGTCATCGGGCTTTCGACATCGACATTGATCGGCACGACAAGGCCGTTCTCGGCGATTTCGGGAACGTCGAGCTTGATCTTGCCACTCTCGAACTTCTTGTCGCCGTAGAGCTTCTTGATTTCTTCCGCGACCGCCTTCTCGTCGGCGAATGACATTCGGGGGGCGAGGACAGCGGCAAGCCCGGCGATCGCGGCCATTGCCAGCGTATCGCGACGGGTCAGTTCAGCCGACTTCAGAACCATGGCACTTCCTCCTGAGAGATTTCGATCATCCCTTTACGATAGTATCGCTTGACGATTGCAAGTCTGATCTATCTTATCTGGACATATCATTATATTCTTTTTCTTGAATGTAAAGATCTGAAATGCACGATGCCGCAGAGACGGCGGTGTGGGAGGGGACAGATGAGGAAGACCGCTATTTGGTCTGCGGCAGCGGCCGTTTTGGCATTCTGCGCGATCGGGCTCAGCGCCAGCGCCCAGGATGCCAGTGAGAAAGAGATCGAGCGTTATCGCGAGATGATCTCCGACCCGATGTCCAATCCCGGCTACCTTGCCGTCGATCGCGGCGAAGCGCTGTGGAGCGAGGCTCGCGGCACGAAGAATGTTTCGCTGGAAACATGCGATCTCGGTCTCGGCGCCGGCAAGCTCGAAGGCGCTTATGCAAAATTGCCGCGCTATTTTGCCGATGCCGACAAGGTCATGGATCTCGAACAGCGCCTCCTGTGGTGCATGCAGAACGTCCAGGGCCTCGACACCACGGACGTGATCGCCCGCCGCTTCTCCGGCCCCGGCCGCGCCTCTGACATGGAAGACCTCGTCGCTTTCATCGCCAACAAATCAAACGGGATGAAGATCGACATCCCGACCGCTCATGCCAAGGAGCAGGAGATGCTCGCGGTCGGCGAAGCGCTGTTCTATCGCCGCGGCGGCGTGAACGATTTCTCCTGCGCCACATGCCATGCCGACGAAGGCAAGCGCATCCGCCTGCAGGGCCTGCCAAACTTCTCCAAGCCCGGCAAACCCGCGCAGGAGACCATGGGCGGCTGGCCGACCTATCGCGTCTCGCAGGGCGCGCTCCGCACCATGCAGCATCGCCTGTGGGACTGCTTCCGTCAGCAGCGCTGGCCCGTGCCGGAATATGGCTCCGATGCCATCACTGCCCTCACCGTCTTCCTGCAGAAACAAGCATCGGCCGGCGAAATCAACGTGCCGTCGATCAAGCGATAAGGAGCCAGAGATGAACCGCTCACTCACCCTCGCCGCGCTCGCTTTCGTCGCAGGTTCATGGATGACGACGGCC
>CALRZK010000637.1:0-3058 GCA_943372615.1 Bradyrhizobium ivorense
TTGAAACGCCGGTCCCCGGATTGCGCTTCGCTCCATCCGGGCTACGACTTTTCACCCCTTCAAATTTTTCAGCAGAAACGTCAGCGCCGTTTGCGCAAAGACCTGCATGTTCTCTTGTCGGTCGCTGCTGCCCGTCTCCAGCGTCATCACTTCATTCGCCGGCCCGGCCACGGCGATACAACTGTGCCCCGCAGCGTCGCCATAGCGATTTCCGCTCGGCCCTGTCGCGCCGGTTTCTGACAATCCCCAATCGCATCCCAATCGCTCACGGATCTTTCCCGCCAATAGCTGGGCATAGGGCTCGGATGACGACCGCATGCCTGGCACCCGAAACGCGTCATCGGGAATATCCATCAGCGCCCGCCGTGCATCGCGCGTATAGATGACGCCGCCGCCGATGAAATAAGCGGATGCACCGGGCACTGCCAGTAGTGCGGCGGAGATCAGTCCTCCGGTGGAGGACTCGGCAACACCGATAGTCTGCTTGCGCGCGATCAGCTCGATCGCGACTTTCTCGGCCAGTGGCAGCAGATCCCTCATGACTTCGATCCCGCCTTCTTCGGTGCCAGAGAGCCATAGACGGCGCGAACAAAATTTTTGGCTGCTGTCTCGTTCGGCGCCCACTTCGCATCGAGATCAGAGAAAGGTTTTGCAGTCTGCACCTCGTCCTCGGTCTTGCCTTCCTTGACAAGCTTCGCCATGCGATCGCGCGCAGTGATCAGCATGTCCCGATAGGCAGCGAGCGCAGCCTTGTCGCCGAGGGGGCCGTGGCCGGGCACGATCTTGGTCTTGTCATTGACCAGTTTCAGATAGGTGTCTGCCGCGGTGATCATGCCCTTGATGTTGCCGCCATTGAGTACGTCGATATTCGGATATCGACCATTGGTGTATGTGTCGCCAGTGGCGAGCACATTGGCGCTCTTGAAATAGACGTAGGTATCGCCGTCGGTATGCGCGTTCTTGATGTGGTGCAGATCGGCGATCCGCCCACGCAGGCTGAGCGACAAGCGGTTTGGAAACGTCCGCGTCGGCAGCGCCGCTTTCGACGCAGGCGGATTTTGTCCGCCGGTCAGGAAATTCGCCGTGCCCTTGGCGAGGCGCGTGCGCACCTTGATATTCGCGACGATGGTGGCGCCTTCCTTGGCAAAGGCCTCGTTGCCGCCGGTATGGTCGCCGTGGAAATGGGTGTTGACCACATACTTCACCGGCTGCGGCGTCAGCTTCGCAATGGCCTCCTTAATCTTATCGTGCAGCGGCGCAAACTGGCTATCGATCAGGATGGCGCCGACCTTCGCCGTGGCGAGGGTCATGTTGCCGCCCATGCCTTCCAGCATATAGACGCCGTCGCCGAGATCGGTGGGCTTGATTTCGACTTTGGAGAAATCCGGCGGCGGCGGAGCCTGGGGCGTCTGCTGGGCGAAAGCGGGCGCTGTGAAGGCCAGAAATGAGCCGGCCAGAAGGATCGCGAGACTGCGCATGAGGCACTCCAAAAACATGTCGCCAACGTCTTAGCACGTCCGCGCCCTGTCGATCTCCCCATACGTTCAAATCGCTGTGCTTCGACAGGCGGACTATCGCGATGTGGCCGATGGTGGTGCTGGAGGCGGTCGCGGCACGGTCGGAGTTGCCTGAGGCTCTACAGGTGCGTTTGGCGGTGCCGTCGGCGGCGGAACGTTCTGAACCGCCACAGCGAGGATGACGCACCCGCCGCCGGCTGACGGCATGAGCAATCGCTGCCCGTTTGGGCCGCCTTGATAGAGAGGAAGTCCGGCGAGCATGCCCATTAACGGCCCCGCTGCGGCAACGTCCTTCGCGACATCGGAACAAGAACGGGTGGTCGGAAACACCTGTACGGTTATCGCATCGCAACCGATCGCGGCCGGCGTTGCGAGCATGACGGAGGCGGCCCGCGGCGCCTGCGAACCGGGATACGCCTCGACGGCGATGGCCTGGAATGCGTAGCCATCAGGCGCGCCGCGATTCCAGCGCGAGAAGGAGCTGTGTGGTGCACCAATCACTGTGGCGCTTTGCTCGACGGCACCGAGGCAGCGTGCCAGCCCGCCATTCCTCGCATGCTGGAGCGGCTCCGGCGCGTTGCTCGGGCTGAGATTTCCGACATTGCCGTCCACCAGAATGCCGGCAGGTTTTGGTGCGGCAGCGGCCGGCCGCACCGTTGCCGGTTTTGACGGCGCGGGGGCAGGTGCTTTTTGTGATGACGGCGCAGGCGACGCGCCGGGTGTGCTCCACGGATCGGCCGGTGCGGCGGGCCGCGCTTGCGCCAATCGTGTTGGGAATTCCAACTCGGCTACGGCGGCATGCGAGCCACAGATCAAGGCGGCGACGCCCATCACCAAGAACAGCCGGGCTTCGCTTTTAGGAAGAGCACTTGCCATCGATCGGGGGCATCCAGCTAGTTGAGGGTAAACGAGCTGGATACGACGCCCCCATAAGTGTTGACATCAGGTGATCCGGAAAAGCTCGCATTCAGCCGCCAGCGCTCGGTGGCGGCATAGCCGAGGCCCACTGCCAGTCCCGATGATCCTTTGTAATTTCCGTAGGAGCCGGCCACCGAAACCTTGCCGGGGCGTGGATCGAATTGCAGTCCACCCGCAGCCATGGCGAGCGCGATGCCGGCGCGCGCTTCGCGCAGATTGTCGGTGACCTGGCTCTGTATTCCGTTCACTTGATTTTGCAGATTCACGAGGCCGCTCTGGGCGCCGCTGGTGAAGGCCACGAGCTGGCTCACATTCACTGCGTCGCTACCATCGACACCTGCCGCCACATTGGTGATGCGGCGCTGATTGCCGGCGGCGCCGACCGAGACGGTGTTCGCCTGCGAGGCCACCGAGCCGGCGCCGAGTGCGACGGAATTGGCGGCGGTCGCTGACGCGCCTGCGCCTATTGCAACCGCATTCGTTGCTGCGGCGGTGGTGCCGCTACCCATGGCGAGACTTGAATCGCCACTTGCTTGAGAGTTGAATCCGAACACGGCGGAAGCTGCGCCGCTCGCCGTGCTGATGGCACCTTGCGCGATCGAATTGTTGCCGCTTGCAGTGAC
>CALRZK010000638.1:0-3056 GCA_943372615.1 Bradyrhizobium ivorense
GAGCGAGCGGATACGGCACATGGAAGCCGATCTCGGCACCGCCTTGCTCATACGTGACAAGAAAGGCGTTCGCTCAACGCCAGCGGGGGGCGCACTACTGAGCCACGCACGGCTCATCATGGCGCAAAGCGATCGGATGAAAGGAGACCTCGCAGAGTATGCGCAAGGATTGCGGGGACGCATCCGCTTATTGTCGAACACCGCTGGTCTGTCGGAAGTCCTTCCGACTTTTATTGGAAAGTATCTCATCGAGAATCCTGCGGTGGATATCGATGTCGAGGAGCGGCAGAGCCACGGGATCGTCGACGCGATCCGCAACGGTGAACGCGATGCTGGCATCGTGGCCGATTTCACCTCAGCAGGCGACCTGGAATTGCTCCCGCTGGCGCTGGATCAGCTGGTTTTGGTCGTTCCGAAAGGGCATGTCTTTGCAACAAGGCGATCCATCGAGTTTTCGCGCGCGATATCTGCAGAGCTCGTAGGGCTTCTCGGTTCGAGCGCTCTGACCGAACATCTGGAGATGCAGGCTGCCAAAGCCGGCAACCGCATCAGATGGCGTGCGCGCGTGCCCGGCTTCCCCGCGATCTGCGGGATGGTTGCACAAGGCGTCGGCCCCGGGATCGTCTCGGAAAGCGCTGCGCGCCGTGCCAGCAAGACCATGCCCCTGAAGATCGTCAACATTACCGATACCTGGGCCCGGCGTCGCCTGAGCCTCTGCCTAAAGCGAGGTGAACAACGACCGCTTTATCTGGAGCGCTTCGTCGCCTTTGTGCGACGGGAGGGCAAGCGGGAGCAACCACGCTCCCGATCCAGCAACACCTCACACGATTGAACGTTCGTTACACATCCGGAGCACATCTTATGCGTAAGTTCTTTGCGGTCCTCGCTTCAGCGTGGCTGTCCAGCACGATTGCTGTTCAAGCGGACGCGTTTCCATCACGGCCGATCACCATTATCGTGCCCTATTCAGCTGGAGGCCCCACTGACATCGTCGGTCGACTGATCGCCGACTCGATGTCCGATACGCTCAAGACACGTGTTCTGATCGAAAACATGGGTGGAGCGGGCGGCACACGCGGTGCAGGCCTCGTGGCCCGTGCTGCACCGGACGGCTACACGTTGCTGCTGCACAATATCGGCCACGCGACGAGTGCAAGCCTGTACCGGAAGCTGCCATACAGCCCTACAGGCGATTTCGAGGCCATCGGGCTGATTACCGACGTGCCGATGACGATCATCGGAAGACAGTCGCTCGAAGCAAACTCGTTTGCAGAATTCGTCGCGTTGCTGAGGGCACAATCTTCCAAGATAAATTTCGGGCATGCTGGTGTCGGCTCCGCCGCACATCTATGCAGCCGTCTCCTGATGGCATCAGGAGGCATTCAGGTCACCAGTATCCCCTATCAGGGCAGCTCGCAGTCGCTCCGGGATATTGTCGCGGGTCAGATCGATATCGGATGCGACCAGACGACAAACACGATGAACCAGATTCGATCAGGACAGGTGAAAACATTCGCGGTCACCACCTTTTCGCGGCTGGGATCAATGCCGGACATACCGACTGCGCATGAAGCGGGCCTCAAGGATTTCGAGATCACTGTCTGGCATGGTCTTTACGCGCCCAAGGGGACAAGCGAGGCTATTCTTTTGAAGATGAACACAGCCCTTCGCATCGCGTTGCGTGACCCACGTGTCGTCGCACGTTTTGCAGAGCTTGGTACGGAGCCGGTCACCGAAGCCAGGATGTCGCGGGACGTGCACAGCGCATTCGTGGCGTCAGAGGTTGGAAAATGGCGCACGGTCATTGAAGCAGCAGGCGCTTTCGTCGATTGACGCTGCACGCGGGATGCTCAAGGCTCCATCCCGCGCTCACTCTCCATGATTGGCGCCCTAACGAGCGACCAAGGTGTCGAGCTTTTCGCGTTCCTCGATCGTAAGTTTACGCCGCTGCTCATCGTCCAGATCGCCATTACCGAGCATCCGGACCGCGCTGTTCGGATCATAGCGATTGTCACCGGTCCGGTGCCGGCGACGCTCGTCCGGCGTTTCACCCTCGCTTCCGCTGTCGCCGCCGCCATAGCCCAGCACCTCGACGATGATCACCGACGGCCGCTCGTTAGCGGCTTGCGTCGGTGTCGCCGTCTGCTGCGTAGCTGCCGTCGCATTCGAGGTCGTGAGCGCCGCACTAATGCTCGGAGCCTGAACAGTGGGAATGCCTGCGGCCGTGCCCTGCACCTGGATATTCGCCGCGTTCAGCACCTGAAGCGCCGCGAGGTTGATGTTGCCCGACACACGGATGCCCGCTTCACCCGCATCGATCGTGCCGAGCGGCGCGATCAGGTCGATGTCGCCCGCAGCCACGTCCGGGATCGGATTGAGCGTCGCGATGCCGGCACCGGATGACGGCACCGCCGGTGCCAGTGACACATTGCCATACATGTCCATCGTTCGCCGCGGCGGGGTGTAGAGCACCGTCGTCTTGGCGCCGCGACCGGCATTGATGTCGCCCTGTTCGGACCAGGCAAAGATGTCGCCGCCGAAGGTGGTCATGATACGCGACAGGCCGAGCAGGATGCTGCCCTCGCTGAACATGCGGATATCGCCCTGACCCTGCGTGACGATGCCTGCCGTCGCCGGCGGCACCAGGCCTTCGACGCCGATCACGATCTGGCCGCCCGGCGCCATCATCTCGATATGGCCGCCGAAATCGGTACGAACGCCGGCCCCGCCGAACATGATGATATCACCGTCACGCAGGATCTCGGCACCGTTAGCATCGCGATCCGGAAACAGCGTGGCGATCATCGCGCGGCCCCGCACATAAGAGCCGAAGCG
The DNA here is from genome assembly GCA_943372615.1 of Bradyrhizobium ivorense. Classification (GTDB taxonomy): domain Bacteria; phylum Pseudomonadota; class Alphaproteobacteria; order Rhizobiales; family Xanthobacteraceae; genus Tardiphaga; species Tardiphaga ivorense_A. Next base: position 2,836 of record CALRZK010000638.1, read on the forward strand.
CGCGCTTGTGGAATCGTTGTATTCGCGGCCACCCCCGCGGGTCTCGGCATAATAGACCTCGCGCAGGAAGATGCGCTGCTGCTCCGGCGCCAACGTATCGAAATAGGCCAAGCCTTCCTCGGCATTGCCGGCGAAGCCATAGCGCTGCTGCAGCCAGGCAAGCAGCTCCTTCTCATAGGTCTTGGCAACCTTGCCTGGCTGGTCGGCCAGTGGCTGGTTGG
>CALRZK010000639.1:0-3052 GCA_943372615.1 Bradyrhizobium ivorense
TCATTCTTGCTCGCGCGGTGCAGGGGCTCTGTGTCGGCGCCTCGACGACAACGCTTGGTGCAGCGATTCTCGATAGTGACCGTATGCGCGGGCCACTGCTTAACAGTGTCAGTGCATTTGTCGGCCTGATGGTCGGCGCGCTCGGCGCCGGATTGCTGGTGACTTTCGCGCCGGATCCGTTTCATCTCGTCTATGAAGTGCTGTTCGTCATCACCGTGGCGCTGATCGTGCTCTTGTGGTTCATGCCCGAGACGGTGTCGCGCAAGCCGGGTGCGCTCGCGTCATTGCGGCCGAATGTGCGTGTACCCGTGCAGTCGCGCGCAGCCCTGCTGCTGGTCACGCCGGCGAATGTGGCGAGCTGGGCTCTCGGCGGATTCTATCTGTCGCTGATGCCGACGATTGTCGCGATGACGATGGGCGTCAGCGCGCCGTGGATTGGCGGTGTCGTCGTGGCGGTCTTGATGTTCACGGCTGCAGTTTCGGTGGGCGTGCTGCGGCAGTTGCCGGCGCGTCGTCTGCTGATCATCGGCACGACCAGCCTCTCGATCGGCGTGACGGTCTCGCTGCTCGGCATTCAGCAGCACAGCACTGTCCTGCTTTTCCTGGGAACAGCGATTGCCGGCATTGGCTTCGGATCGTCCTTCGCGGGAATCCTGAGCACCGTGCTCCCGACCGCCGAAGCGCATCAGCGCGCCGGCCTGCTGGCGACCTTCTATGTGATCTCGTATCTCGCCTTCAGCCTGCCGGCACTGGCGGCCGGCGTCTCGGTGCCCTTCGTCGGCCTGGCTGTGGTGGCCTATGTCTATGGCGGCGTCGTCATCGCGCTCGCGATCATCTCGCTGATCGCGACGCTGCGCAGCCCGGTATCGCGCTAGATCGCATCGGGCTGATACAGCGTATCAACCGTGACGGTCCCGATGGCGCGCGATACGCAAGGGCAGATTTTGGCATTGCCGGTCTTCTGGTGATCGCTGAAAAAGACGTCGCGGTGATCGATCTCGCCATCGACGCAGAGCACGTCGATGGCGCAGACGCCGCATTCGCCGCGCTCGCAATCGGACATGACCTCGAAGCCGGCCTCATTGAGCGCCGAGAGCATCGACCAGCCCTGCGGCACGACGATTTCCTCGTCGCGGTCCTTGAGACGGACGCGGAATTCGCTGGTTGGCAGCAGGCCGCTGGAGCCGAACGTTTCGTAACGCAGGTCCGCCGGCGCGCGGCCTGCGGCATTCCACGCGCGCCGGGCGTCTTCCAGCATGCGCATAGGGCCGCAGAGAATGACGATGGCATCAGCTGGCAGGGCAGCGAATGTCGCGCCGAGGTCCAGTCGTTTGCCTTCATCACGCGTATGAACGGTCAGGCGGTCGCCGAGCAGTGTGGCGAGATCGTCGAGATAAGCGGCGTCGCTTCGGCTCTTTACGGCGTAGTGCAGGTGGAGATCGATCGTCTTGCTGTGAAGCGCAGCGGCGATGCCGGTGATTGGTGTGATGCCGATGCCACCGGCGATCAAGCAATATGTCTTGCGAGACCAGTCGATGTCGTAGAGCGAGGACGGACCAGAGATCTCCAGTCGTGCGCCCGCACGTAAAGCCCACATGGCTTTCGAGCCGCCGCGGCTGTCGGGCGCCAATCGCACGGCGATACGGAGCATGTCGTTGGTTTGTGCTCCGACCAGCGAATAGGACCGCGTCTGCGGCTGGCCGTCGATGAGCAGGCTGACATTGATGTGGCTGCCGAGCGGATAGGAGGGCAGCGGAGCGTCCGGCTGCAGGGTGATCTCGCGGATATTCGCTGCAACATCGCGCACGGCCTCGACGCGGCATCCCATCCAGTGTTCTGCAAAACGCATGAGGGCCTCCGTCAGTCCGTGGCTGTTGCGGTCAGCAGCGTGAGTGCAGGCAACAAGTCGAGATGCGTGCGATTACGCAAAGCCAGCCGCAGATTGCGCACGGCCAAGCGCGCATGTTCGCGCATGATGGCCTCGGCGCGTGCGCCTTCGCGGTTCTCGATAGCGTCGACGACGATGCGGTGATGCTCCTGCGCGATGAGAAGGATGTTGTGTGCTTCCGGCAATGCCGACTGCGCCATCACAAACGCGCTGGGAGAGGCGAAGGGCATCGCGGAGGCGCGGTCGATCTGGCGGATCACCGGTGCGCTGCCGGAGAGCTCATTGAGGACGGCGTGAAAACGCGCGTTCATGGTGACGTAAGCGGAGAAGGCTTCCACCGAGATCGGATCCTGCCGCACCAATTGATCGAGATCCGCGAGACATTCCTTCAGCGGTTCGAGGTTGCGCGCGCTGGCGCCGCGCTCGGCGGCGAGGCGTGCGGCGAGGCCTTCCAGCGTGCCGCGCAACTCGATGGAATCGAGAATGTCGCGTTCCGAAAAGGCCTTCACCATGAAGCCGCCAGACGGAATCGCCTGCAGCAGGCCTTCATCCTCCAGCCGCACCAGCGCGAGCCGCACCGGTGTGCGCGACACTCCGGTGATTTCGACAGCCTGCAACTCACTGATGCGTTCGCCGGAGCGCAGCTGACCGGACAGGATCATGTCGCGGAGCGCGAGCTGCGCGCGCACGGTCTGCGAGACGGAGCGGTCGGGTTCGTTCATGATATCACTCCGCCGCTTGCAGCTTTGTCGGGGTGGTTTCCTTTGCCACCATGCGGTCGATCACGCGCCGCGCCCACATGGCGCCGGCATCGATGTTGAGGTTGTAGAAGACGCGATCCGGATTGGCGTCCATCGCCTGTTGCTGCGCTTCGAGGATGATTTCGTCCTCATGAAAAATGCCGGCGACGCCATCGCGGATATTGGTCGTGATCTTCTGCTCGGTGAGGCGATAGTTGCGCACAAAGGCCCAGAAATAGTGGCATGTGGTCTCGGTTTCGGGCGTCATGGTGTTGAGTACAAAGCCGTTGACGCCTTGCGAACGATCGCCTTCCGGCGCGCCGGTGTCCGCCGGCGCTACGCCGACATCGATGTTCACGGTGCAGGGCGCCTCGAAGCGGATGATCTGCCAGCGGTCGACCGGGCCCGGCTTCTGCAATTGAGC
>CALRZK010000640.1:0-3052 GCA_943372615.1 Bradyrhizobium ivorense
CTCCCTCAAGATGGAGGCGACGTCATTCTCGGCGGAAGACCGGGTGGTAACGATGGGAGAGAAACACATGAAATGGCATGAACGGGGCAGCCTGGCAGTTCTGGCTACTACTTGCATGTTGACGTTCGCGGCGACGGGAGCATTCGCTCAGTCCGGATGGCCGCAGAGACAGGTAACCGTCGTCGTCCCCTATGCGGCCGGCGGTACGACGGACATGTTCGGCCGCATTTTTGCCGATGCGATGCAGAAGAAATACGGCCAGCCATTCATCGTCGAGAACAAGGCGGGTGCTGGGGGCACTGTGGGGTCCGCCGCCGTCGCTAAGGCGCAGCCGGACGGCTACACGCTGCTGGTCGGAACGGCGAGCACGCATGCGATCGCGCCGTATGTATTCAAGAAGCTACCCTACGATGCAGACAAGGATTTCCAACCAATAAGCCTGTTCGCGAACGTCCCGAGCCTTCTGGTCGTCCGGTCCGACGCACCGGTCAAGAACCTGGCTGATTTCGTTGCCTTCGCGAAGGCGAACGACGGCAAGTTGAGCTACGGCTCGTCTGGAGTGGGCGGCATCAGCCATCTCCCGGGAGAGATGATGGCAAAGCAACTCGGCATCAAGATGACTCACGTGCCTTACAAATCGTCCGGCGAGATCATGAATGCACTGGCGGGGCGCCATATCGACCTCGCATTCGACAACATCACTGCTGCGCTCCCGCAAGCGAAAGGCGGCACGGTGACCGCGATAGCCGTGACTTGCGGAGATCGAAGCCCATCAGCACCGGAAATCCCGACAATCTCCGAAACCTATCCCGGTTTCGACGTCGCGAGTTGGCATGGTCTCTTCGCGCCCGCGGCGACGTCGTCTGGTGTGATTTGGAAAATCGCCGCCGACGTGAAGGAGATTTTCGGAAATCCAGAGGTGCAAGCAAAGTTGAAGGAAGTAGGTGCCGTCGCCGCACCTAATTCGCCTTCCGATTTCGCTGCCTTCTCTGCTACCGAGCGGGCGAAGTACAAGAAGATCGTCGCGGAAGCTGGAATCGAGCCGCAGTAGATGACTTGGCAGCGGATCCGTGCCGCGGATCCGCCGCGTCTTCATTCAGGGAGTCAGCACGACCTTGATGCATCCGTCCTTCTTGTCGCGGAATGTCTCGTAAAGTGCCGGACCGTCCTCCAGCTTCGCACGGTGGGTGATAATGAAGGACGGGTTGATCTCGCCCTCCTCGATCCGCCGCAGCAGGTCATGTGAGTAGCGGTTCACATGGGTCTGCCCTGTCCTAATGGTGAGACCCTTGTTCATCGCCGCGCCGAATGGAATCTTGTCGAGAAAGCCGCCGTAGACCCCGGGCACGGATACTATGCCACCCGGCCGGCACGCCATGATCGCGGCGCGCAACACGTGAGGCCTGTCGGTACCGAGCATGACGGCGGCCTTCGCCTTGTCGACGATGGCGTCGAAGGACGCGGTCGCGTGGGATTCTGCTCCGACCGCGTCGATGCATTTGTCCGGGCCGTTGCCGCGGGTCAATTCCTTGAGCTTCTCCAGAACTGTCCCATCCTCTTCGTCGAAATCGATCGTCTCGGCGCCCGCCAGGCGTGCCAGCGCGAGGCGTTCCGGCACGTTGTCGATCGCGATCACCCGGGCGGCGCCCAGCATCAGTGCGCTCTTGATGCAGAATTGGCCGACGGGACCGCAGCCCCAGATCGCCACCACGTCCGCCGGCTCGATCTCGCAGTTGTCGGCGGCCATCCAGCCAGTCGGGAAGATGTCGCCCAGAAAAAGAGCTTGTTCGTCGGACAGGCCGTTAGGGACTACGACGGGCGATACATCGGCATATGGCACCCGGACGTACTCTGCCTGGCCGCCCGCATAGGCTCCCGTCAGATGCGAGTAACCAAAGAGCCCCGCCGTGGGATAACCGAACGCCTTCTCGGCATTCTCCGCCGTCCGGTTGGTCCGCTGGCAGACCGACCAGTTGCCTTTACGGCATTGCTCGCATTCGCCGCAGCAGATGGTGAACGGCACGACCACGCGGTCGCCCACCTTCAGCTTCTTGTTGTCGGCGCCGACCTCGACCACCTCGCCCATGAATTCATGGCCGAGGATGTCGCCCTCCTCCATGAATGGAATATAGCCATCCATGAGGTGGAGATCGGAGCCGCAGATGGCGCAGGCCGTCATCTTGATGATGGCGTCGCGGCCGTGCTCGATCTTCGGGTCCGGAACGCTGTCGCAGCGGATGTCACCTTTGCCGTGCCAACACAGTGCCTTCAAATCACGTCCTCCCTCTGGATCTTGCTTGTCTGCTGATGTCGATCGGGTGTGCGATCGGCATCAGCCAACGGGGGCGGATGGGCGTTGTTCCGAAAGTCGTCGGACCACATTGATGTTAGGGGAGGCGGATCTCCGTTCACGCGCCGCGGACGGCTTTCCGTGTCGTCTGATCGATGCGGAGGTCCGCTCTCGACACTGCGATCCGGTTACAATTAATACACTGCTCCGGGTTATCCTTCCGCCCCCCGGTGTTCGGGCGGTTCTTCACCATCGGCTTGCGGGATGAATAGCGCTGTCTTCGCTCTGGTCGTGAACACGACCGTCGCCCTGCTTTTTGCGGCGTCCTTCGCCGCGATGGCTGCGACCACACCTTCCTTCCGGCGGCTCTACTGGCTGGCCCTCGCATACGGGATCGGCGCGCTCACCCCGGCCAGCGAACTGCTGGTGAGGCTCTCCGGATATCCGGCACCTTTCGTGTTCACCAGTTACGTGTCCTTCGTGACTGCATTCTACGTCACGGCCGCAGCTCTGTGTCGTCTCTATCGAATGCCAGTGCCTTGGCTTCTCTTCGGAGTGCTGCTCGTGATCTCCATAGTGGTTCGGGCGACCATCTGGGGAGGCACCCGCGACGACTTGGCATACGAGCTCGCTTATCAGACGCCCTTCGCGGTCGCTGTAGGCATCTGCGCTTGGACGATCCGGCGCGCATTTCCTCGCGGTAGGCTGGATCTCGTCCTCTGCGGCCTGTTCGTTGTGAGCGCCCTGCACTTCATGGTGAAA
>CALRZK010000641.1:0-3050 GCA_943372615.1 Bradyrhizobium ivorense
GACGCGGCGCGCGTCATTGATGCCTTTGCGGTCAGGTGTCGAGTCCGTCAGCCTGATCGGGTTGAAATAGGTCGCCACGCTTTCGCGCGCTTCCTGGCTGGTGACATTGATCAGCCACATCACCAGGAAGAATGCCATCATGGCCGTCATGAAGTCGGCGTAAGCGATCTTCCACACGCTGCTCTTCGACTCGCTGGCGTCCAGCGAGCTGCGGCGACGAATGATGAGAATCTCGGTTGGTTCCTGATCGGCCATTTTAGCTCTGGATCGCCATCTTCAATCGATCAGTCCACGCCTGGAGCTGGGTCTCGAGTACGACCTGATCGATGGTGATCGACGCCTCGACTTCCGGGCCAGGACGTAGTTCGATGGCGATCGCGCGGACACCGAGTTTGGTGCGGATCAACTCCAGCAATTCGGCCGGACCAGTCAGCCGCAGCACCGGTCGGCGTACATCGGTCGAGATCGACGACAAGTGATCGATAAAGTTATTGACCGCTTGCCTCTGCGCAACATTGAGGATCATCGGCTCGAGGATACGGGCGGTCACGCCGGCGATCTTGCTCTGCAGCTCATTTCCGGCCTCCGTCACGTCGGCGGCGAGCTTTGTCGCCGTCTCGTTCAGAAGTTTTTGCCGCTCTTCCGCAACCCGATCAGCGAAAGATTGCTGTTCCAGCTCGATCTTTTTGTCGAATTCAGCCTTCGCGACCGCGTAACCCTCAGCGAGCCCCCGCTCGTAGCCGTCGTCCTCAGGCACGACCGGCTGCTTGTCCACGATTGGCTGCAGTTGCGTGGGGCGCGGCTGCTTCTCGACCAGTGGTTGATACTGCGATGCGCGCGGCTGCTTTTCGACAAGCGGCTGTAGTTGCGCTGTTGGCGATTGCTTTTCGACCAACGGCTGATGCTGCGGGCGCGCAGCGGAATGGTGCAGATGATCGAATGGGACAACGCGGCTGCCCGGCTTGACGCCATCGGGCCGATCGAAGTCGGCAATCAGTCGGGCGACTTTCTCTGCGCTCATGCCGGCTCCTCTTGCCTAATCCACTGTTTCAGAATTGCAGCCGCCTGCTTCTCGTCGAGCTGGATGATCTGCTCCAACCGCTTCTGCGGTTGGTTTTGCATGTTGTTCGAAACGTCCTGGATGAGGTTAGGCGGAGGCTCGTTCGATAGCGCGGCCGTCATTGCGCCAGCAGGACCGCCGGCGCCGCCGCTGCCGATCAACGCATTGGCCTCAGCCTGGAATTGCGATGTCTCGTCTGACTTCGCGCTGGCCAGGATCGTATTGATTGCCGGGCGCAGCCCGAACCATATCAACATGCCCGCGACCGCAAGAATCGTGATGGCGCTCACCAGGCTGCCGGCCTGGCGCATCATGACCTCGGTGAAGGTGATGGACGGCACCGGCGCCATATCGCGCGCGCCTTCCATGAACTCGACGGCGGACACCTGGATCTGGTCACCACGTGGTTTGTCGATACCCGCCGCCGTGGCCGCGATCTGCGATATCTCGGCCACTTTGGCATCGATGGTGGCATCACTGGCCTTGTCGCCAAGGCTGGCGGCCAGACGAGGTCTGTTGACCAGCACCGCCAGGAACATCTTGTTCACGACATAGCCGTCGCTGACCGTCGTTACCGTCTTCGAAGAGACTTCGAAATTGGTAATGTCTTCACGACGCTGCTTCTCGTCGCTCGTATTCTTCGCACCATTCGCATTGACTTGCTGATCGGGCAGATTTTGCTGGACCGTGGTCGGTTGCTGGCGATCGGCGCTTTGCGACGATTCCTTCTCGCGGACTGCGCGGACCGATCGTTGCACGCGCGAGTCGGGATCGTAGGTCGTTTCGTTGGTCTGCCGTTTGTCCGTCGATAGCTGCGTAGCGACGCTTACCTCGAAATTGTCGAGACCAAGATAGGGCGTCAGCGCGCGGCTGACATTTTCCTGAATCGAACGGCTGACGACTTTCTGCAGGTTGGCCATTGTGGTCGGCGTGACACCGACACCCCCACCGTCATCGTCGGAGAGCAGCGATCCATTGCTGTCGAGAACGGTAACCTTGTCGGCCGTCATGCCGGGGACAGCCGCGGCCACGAGATGCCTGACCGAGCGTGCCGTGCGGGCGTCGGCGGGGCCATCCGTTCGCAGTACGACGGATGCGGAGGGTGGCAATTGTTCGCGTCGGAACGACCCGCGAGCGGGGATCACGATATGAACACGCGCAGCCTTGACGTCTTTCAAGACCTGAATCGTTCGTGCGATTTCGCCCTCGAGCGCGCGAACTCGCGTGACCTCCTGCATGAACGAGGTCAATCCGAGCGAGCCGATCTTGTCGAACAGCTCATAGCCGCCGCTGGTGTTGCTGGGCAGGCCTTTATCCGCCAGCAATGTGCGCGCCTGCGCGGTCTGGGCAGGGCGAACAAAAATCGTATCGCCGGTCGCATTGATGTCGAATGCGATATTGGCATCGCGCAGCACCGAGCTCACGCGTGTGACGTCTTCGCGGCTCAGGCCGGCATAGAGCGTATTGTATTCCGGTCGGCTCAGATAATACGCGCCGCCGCCGACGCCAGCAAAGACGGCTACGCCGATCACCGCAAGCATAATGAGACGCTTCGTGCCGAGCTCCAGGAGATTACTCCAGAGCTTCTGCGCATGCTCGCGATTGACCATCGAATCCTCTGCCCTACTTATGACGCGATCATTGATCGCGAAGCTTGTCCGAGCATTACGAGAGCCTTAACGCGAAATGGCCGCGCTATCGCTAGCGCGGCCACTTCCAGGTCGTATGAGCGAGCGATTAGCCGCGGAACAGCGACAGGATCGACTGGCTGCCCGAGTTGGCGATCGACAGCGCTTGGATGCCGAGCTGCTGCTGCGTCTGCAGAGCCTGGAGGCGGGTCGATTCGGCGTTCATGTCGGCGTCGACCAGCTGGCCGATACCACGATCGAGCGAGTCGGTCAGAACCTTCACGAAGTCCTGCTGCAGGCTGATACGATTTTTAATAGCACCGAGGTTGGTGGCAGCGTCGGTGATGGTGCCGAGCGCATCG
>CALRZK010000642.1:0-3046 GCA_943372615.1 Bradyrhizobium ivorense
AAGCAGGCAGAGCTCGCACGCATCACCGCCGAGCTGAACGATCGCACCCAGGTGGCCGAAGGCCGCCAGGTCGAGCTGGTCACCGTGCGCACGCAGGTGGAAGAACTGAAGAGCCGCCTCGGACTGGCCGAGCAAGACTTCACCTCGACCCAGCACAAGCTTGAACTGCAGCGCGGCGAGTCGAGCACGGCTAAGCGCGAGCTCACCGAAGCACGCGCCCGCGTCGAGAGCCTGAATCATCGCGTCACCGATCTCGACCAGCAGCTGGCGATCCAGGTCCATGAAGCGGAGCTGCTCGGCACCCGTGTCGACCAGCTCGAGACCCAATTGCTGGAGCAGACCAAACTGCTCGCCGAACGCGATTTCGAGAACGCCCAGCTGCGCCAGGCCGCGGAGGCGACCGAACAGACGGCGCGCAACCTGCGCGTCGAGATCGCCGCCAATGCCGGCGGCAAGGCCTCGCCGCTGGTCGAACAGCTGCGCGCAGAAAAGGCCAGCGCGGAGGAGGAACTTCGCCTCGCCCGCGAGGAGCGCGCAAAACTGCAGCGCGACCTCAACACCATCCATCAGCAGGCCGAGAGCGCCTGGGCCACCGAGCGGATGGAAAACGCCCTGCTGCGCGAGCGCATCAACGACATCGCCGCCGAAGTTGCCAAGATGGCCATGGCGCTGGAAGGCCCGAATTCACCCATCGAGGCCATTTTGGCCGCCGATCCCGCCGCCAGCCAGCCGCGGCCGGCCAATGACGCCGGTTTTGCCCCCAACAGCACCCTCGCCGACCGCATCCGGGCGCTGCAATCCCACGCCTCGCGGGCCCGCCAGCCGGGCTGAGCCGGCCGGTTTTACCCTTCTCTGCAACAATGTGGTCGCAACTGGCAGGGCGTGCTTGACACCCCCACCCCCAATTCCCTAAATCGCGCCACTGACGTCACGCATCGCCGGGCCCCGCCCGGCCTTTTGGTTTCCGGTCCGTTTTCAGGATCGACCGCACGCGACGTCCGGGCGCATAGCTCAGCGGGAGAGCGTTCCCTTCACACGGGAGAGGTCCAAGGTTCGATCCCTTGTGCGCCCACCATTTAAATCTTCTGAATTCCCCGAACGCACGAAGCCGTCAGCCTTAGGCGTGCCGGGCTTCTAAGCGCCGCTCCGCGGCTGCGACAACTTCAGTCGAGCGAGATGGACTGCCGCCGGGAGGGGCCTCGCCAGCTTGCCGGAGAGGATGGCAGCTCCATTGATTTAGACGCCCCCTTTGACGTCTGAGAACTGCAGAGCGAAGGGACGCTGGCTATGGTCAGGCTCGGTGAAACATCCGAGGCTGCCGGCGGTGCCGACTGCGCAATTGCTGACGATTGCTTCAAGCCGAAATGTCGGGACATCCCATCCTCCATCCGCGAACACCCGAACAACGCCGACGGACGATTCGGGGGGCAAGCTGAGGATGCACTATGCCGCGCCATGCTGGCGAGGGACTTGCGTTAAATCAATCATCGGGCGCTTTCGCAGCGCCGACCTTCAAAAGCGCTGATGCGCAAGACGGCTTCTCCGCATGCGCACCGCATCTGATGGGGTCATCACTTCGCGTGACGCATTCAGTGAGGGTTCGTTACCCATAATTGCCCACCCTTTCCCACATCGCGTGTGAGATTCGGAGAGGCCCCATGAGTCTACAGAGTGAACGAGAGCGTCTGGTCGCCGATACGTTGGCATTCGTGCAGCATCTCGCCGAACATCGCAGCGCGCGGCCAGCAAGTGCGCCTTCGGTTGCTCCGGCGCCTCCACCTCCCCCACGATATGGGACCGAAAGAGACTTGCGGAAAGAAATGCAGGCGCGTCTCGAAGCCTTCCGCAACAAGCAGCGTTTTCTCGAAATCGAACGAGAGGCCTATTACCAGCAAGCCATGCAACGTATCCGCGCCACAACAGAGCAACAACCGGACCTTCGCAGCTAGGTTTTGGCCGCATTGCCCTTGTTGCGCGCGACCAGGACGGCCTGACGCCCAACGATCTTCAGATTCTCGATCACTTGATTATCGAAGACATGATGGCCTGCACATCGATCACAGCGACTTCGTTTCCGCTTGATGGCTTCCGCAAGAATTTCCCGGGCCGACAACAGCGCATGTTCGCGTGCAGCGGCGATACTCGGAAGATCGCTGCCCTCCGGATCGCAAATCACGTCGTCGCCATCGACGAGATGAAGATAATATTTTGCCATGGTCGATGCCGCTCTTTTGATGAGAGACAAGCCATCTGCGATTAACTGGTTTCAACGCGGAAGCCCGACGCCCCGGACTTGCGCTTCACAATCGCGCGCCTTGGCAGCGCTCTCGATGTTGTCGAAACTCATCACCGTAGTGGCATGCTCACCTGCGAGGTCATGCCAATAACGGGCCTCCGCCAACCAGAATGCCCGATCTGAATCGCCGCGACCTGCCTGCTCTCGACAAATCGCGGCCTGCGCCTCGCAAATCGTTTTCCGGTCCATGAGTGTTACTCAGACATTGAACCAGATCACAGTTTAGCACCCCATCAATGACAGTTCGGTCTGCTAGCCGACGCTCGGCGGAAAAAGACGGTCATAGTGGTGGCGCACGTCTTCGTGACATTCGCACGCCCAGCGCCGGATCTTTTCGACATCGATGATATGGATGCGGCCGCGGCTATGGGAGATCATACCGGCCTTCTGCAGCTCGATGGCAACGCCGGTAACGCTGGTGCGGCGCACGCCCATCATCTGTGCCAGAAACTGCTGCGTGACCGTTAATTCATCGCCAGCGAGCTCTCGCATCCGCAAGAGCCATTTGCAGGTTCGCGCTTGCACAGAATGCACCGCATTGCACGCAGCCGTCTGCTGCACCTGCGCGAGATGGAAGTGTTCGTAGGACATCATCAGCCGGCGAAACGCCGGATACTTCTCGGCAAATTGCGTGATGAATTTCGCGTCGAATGTCGAGGCAAGGCCACCCACCTGCACCGCAACATGGTTCAGCGAAATCTTGTCGTCGAGTGCGAGGCCTGCGCCGAACTCACCGTCGCGGCCGATCAT
>CALRZK010000643.1:0-3043 GCA_943372615.1 Bradyrhizobium ivorense
CGTCGTCAGCGCGCCGGGAGCCGGCAGCACGTTCACGTTGTATCTCCCCCGCGTTCCCGCTCCCGCGGTCGCGGAGTCCCAGCAAGACCCTGAACGCACGGTGAGCGCCGACAACCGTTCCGTGCTGATCGTCGAGGACAACGTGGAAGTCGGACGCTTCGCCAAGCAGATATTGGAAGATGTGGGGTACCGGACGCGGTGGGTAACGAACGCCGAAGAGGCGCTCGCGCTGATCGAGGCGACCCCTGAGGAATTCGACATCGTATTCTCCGACGTCGTCATGCCTGGGATGGGTGGCATCGAATTGACGCGGCGGCTGCAGACGTCCAATCCCGGTTTGCCGGTCGTCCTGACGTCGGGATACAGCCACGTGCTGGCGGAGGAGGGCCTTCATGGGCTTAAGCTCCTTCACAAACCGTACACCGCGAATGACCTTGCGCGAATGCTCGGACGCGTTACGCGGAAATAATTGCCGCTTATTAACTCGCGAGAAACGTGTGGCCCCCAACGTGCGGTTGGGAGCTGCCATGCTGAACAAGAACGACTTCGAGTCCTCCGTCACCGAATGTAGTCTGATGATAGGCCGCGTGCTGGCGCGGTTGCGGACGCGACTTTCTATGGACTTCGGTTTCGTCTCCGAGTTTCAAGGAGGGAACCGCATTTTCCGTTATACGGATGGATGTATCGATGGACTTGTTCGAGGCGGGGCCGATCCGCTTTCGGATAGTTTCTGCAAGCTCGCCATCGAGGGCAAAATTCCCTCTTTGATGACGGATGCTTCGAAGGATCCAGTTGCCCGATCACTGTCCGCGACGGCGAGACTTCCTATCGGCGCTCATCTCAGCGTACCCATCCGGTTGTCCAGCGGCGCGTTGTTCAGGACGCTGTGCTGCTTCAGCCATCTTCCGAGATCGGAAATCGGCGACGGCGACCTCGCATTGATGCAGCTGACTGCGGATATCATCGCGGATCTGCTGCAAGCCGACGATGTGAAAAGGACCGACTATCTGGAGACCGAGAAGGCGGTTCTGGCGATACTCTGGGAGAGATCGATCGAAATGGTCTTCCAGCCGATCTTCCGTCTTTCGGACCAGCGCACCATCGGTTTCGAAGCCTTGTCGCGGTTTCCAGGGTTGCCCAACCGTACACCGGACCTATGGTTTGCGGATGCGGAAAGCGTGGGTCTCGGAGTGCAGATGGAGTTCTTGGCTGTCGAAGAGGCCATGGCAGGTTTCCTCCGTCTGCCGCAACCTTCGTCGATCTCGTTGAATCTGTCGCCTGCTTCGATAGCGTCGCAGCGGTTCGCGAAGTTCTTCGAGGCGCTACCCCTCGAGCACGTCATCGTCGAGGTGACCGAGCATGCCGCCATCGAATCCTACGCCGAGCTGCAGGCTGCGCTCGCGCCTTTTAGGGCTAGGGGACTGAAACTCGCCATCGACGACGTGGGCGCGGGATACTCGAGCTTCAGACACGTCTTGGATCTCGCTCCCGACCACATCAAGCTCGATGTCAGCCTGACGCGCCATGTGGATCGGGATCCGGGACGGCAGGCTCTCGCCAGCGCCATAGCGCTCTACGGCCGTCGGATGGGATGCGAGACGGTCGCCGAAGGCGTCGAGACCGAAGCCGAACTGGCGACGTTGAGGACGGCGGGGGTCACGAAAGTCCAGGGGTACCTCATATCGCGCCCCCTCCCGCTGCACGTGGCACGGTCGCTGAATCTGGATGGCCGCCCCCGGCCGGGAATGAACTCATCGGCCGTCAGTCTGGTGGGCTAAGAGGCTTCCAAGGCCATGCCGCCGCTCCGGGGATCATGTTGCCTTGACATAGTTCGCCCGCCGTCCCGACGGAGCCCGGCGTGTCTAACGCCGGGCTCCGCGATCTCAGGTCTTGATGTCGGCTGGCAGCTTGCCTCCGTTGGCCGCGAGCTTCGCCATGACCTGCTTGTGGAGCCAGATGTTCATCGTGGCCGAGTCGTTGGCATCGCCGGAATATCCGAGCTCCTTGGCGAGCTCCTTGCGGGCCGAGAGACTGGAATCGATGTCGAGGGCCTTCATCAGGTCGACGATCGACGTCTTCCAATCGAGCTTCTCACTCTTGGCCGCCACGGCCTTGTCCAGGATCGGCGCCACATCGACATTGGATGCGCCGGCGTTGGACGACGCCGAGGCGGGAGTGCTGGCACCGTTCGATGCCGCGGCGGCGTCGGCCGGTTTTGCTGCAGCACCTGCGTCCGCCGGTGCCGCCTCGGCGTGACCGAAGATGGCGCCCATGATCTTCCCGAAAATGCTCATAAACTGCTCCTGTGATTCCGGTTCGCCGCCGGTGTACGACAACGGAACACCTTCCGGATGGTTGCGCAACCGTAGCCCCGGGCCGGGCGGTTCGACCTCGGTGTCGCAAGTATTCGGCGACCTAAAAAAAATCCGCGGAGCCCCCTTGAAAGCGCGTGGCAGATTTTTCTAGATAGTGGATGTCGGACGCCCAACGGGTCCGACGGAGGCGGGCGCCGGCGGTGTCCGGCGTCTGCTCATACCCATCTTGCTCAGAGGAGGATTTGGCTATGAGAAACTACGACTTCGCCCCGCTCTGGCGCTCGAGCATCGGCTTCGATCGCCTCTTCGATCTCCTGGACGCGACGCAGCGCTCCAACGAGGAGGGCTTTCCGCCCTACGACATCGAACGTCTCGGCGATGACCGCTACCGCATCTCGCTCGCACTCGCGGGCTACTCTCCCGAGAACATTTCCCTGACGGCCGAGCAGAACGTTTTGACGGTCGAAGGCCGCAAGGACGAGCAGAAGCGCGATCTGCTGTACCAGGGAATCTCGGCGCGCGGATTCAAGCGGCAGTTTAACCTGGCCGATCACGTCAAGGTCACCGAGGCGCATTTCGACAACGGTCTGCTGCGGATCGGTCTGATGCGCGAAGTGCCCGAGGCCATGAAGCCGCGAAGCATTCCGATCGGACAGCCCGGTCGCAGCAACGTCGAACAACTCGAAGCGAAGGCCGCCTGACGGCGGCTCAGGCCCGCGCGCCGGCCG
>CALRZK010000644.1:0-3043 GCA_943372615.1 Bradyrhizobium ivorense
TGCCTCTGGTCGAAACCGCCGCTTGGATTCTCGGAAAAAGCCATCACGCCTACCCCCGGAGCGGCACGCAAACATGCACGGGGATCGCTGGGCGCTGACAGGCGGCTTACTCGAGATATCGCGTTTCGATACCGGGCCGCTTCGAGGCGGAACATAGGCCGGAATCGCTCAAAGTCAATGCGCCGGGGCTGGAACTGCCCCAAAAGCTTAATGTTTTCGGCGAAATTCCGCTTCTGGATCGGCCTCATACCGCATTTGCACAGTGGCGGGGAGGTCGCTGGCGTCCTCCGCCGGGGGCGTCGCAGGCTGGCGCTCCGGCCGATGGCTACGCCATTCGACCAGCGCGCCGACGGTTCCGATGGCGGCGGCCGCCATCACGATCTCCCCGGGGGCTCCGATGGCGAGGGCGAGGAGGCCCACGATCCAGAGCGCAATAACGAAGCCGATGGCGATACGTAGCGATGTCGGGATGCTTGTCACGAGATTACCACGCGTAACGCACCACGCCCTTGCCAGAATAGCTGCGGGTGGTCTCGGAGAATTCGCCGTCGAAAGTGGCGGCGACGGAGATGCCATTCAGCCATGTCCATTCGGCCGACGCAGTGGTGAGCGCCGCGTTGCGGGCAGGGGTCGCGCCATTGCTCACAAAGCTGGCGCCGGGCAGCGCCTGGAAGGTCGCCTGCGCGCTGCGATCGATATTGTAGTCATAGGCCCAGGCCGCACGTCCACGCAGGGTCAGCACCGCGCCATCGAGGACGAACGACTTGTCGCTGCGCAGGCCGAGTTCGGTGCGCGGCGAGGTGACGGTTTTTGCCGTGTAACTCAGCGCGAAGGCGTTGCTGCCGGAGACGACGCTTTCCGCATAAGCGGGAAGGTCGGTGCTGATGACTTGAACGGCACCGTAGGGCGTCACGCCGATGCCGCCGATCGATCCGTCGAGTGCTGGCAGCACCACGCGATGGCCGGCCTCGATGCGACCGGAATAGGTGTTGGTGTTGAAATGCGCGCGCAGGCGATCCACCCCCGCGACGGTCAGGACGCGGTCGGTGGTGATGTCCTGCCAGCCATAGGCCGCAGCCACGCTGATATAGGACGATCCCTCATTGTGGCGCAGGAAGACGCCGGCCTGCACCAGGTCGGAGCGACCGGAGCCGCTGGTGGATGTGGAGAATGCAGTAGCGCCGCCGGCAAGCGAGAAGCCGGCCACGGTCTGCGGCGACAGCCAATGGTCAGCGCCAACGGCGGTGCCATAGATCTGCGAGGACGACGAGCCCGAACCGGCCGCCGCATTGCCATTGGTGGTCTGCGAGCCGCCGAACCCGGCCGCCCAGACATTCCAGCGCGTCTCGAAGACCGGCGCGCGCGGTGGCGCCTTGGTGGCCATGCCGAACGCCTCGCGGAAATCCCGATTGCCCGGCGCAGCATAGCTTGTCACCGGCGACGGCGCGTCGCTGCCGCGACCGGCGCTCGACGTATCGGTCATCATGGTCGTGAATTGTGTGGCGGCCTCGAAGCTGGTCTTTTGCGGCGTGGCGGCGACCGGCGCCGAGACTTCCGTCAAGGTCTCCGGCGTCAACTGGCCGTAGACGGCCGGGATGCCGCCATGGGTGTCGAAATAGCCGGTCAGCGCGGAGCCGACACCTTGCTGGTTGGCGGTGAGCGGTTTGGCGGCGGCGGGCGGCTCCCCCGGAGCGCCGGGCGTACCCGGTGTTGTCGGGGCTGCCGGTGTGAAATCGAGCTTCAGGTCGAGATAGGCATTGCGGCTGTCATAGCTGAGCGCGGTTTTGAAGCCCGAGGGGAGGTTGGTATTGGTGAGTGTGCCGAAGGTACCACTGACGCCGGCCGTGGTGCTGACGATGGTGTATTGCTTGGCGATGTAGCTGCCGGCCGCGAAATTCGCGCTGACGGATGCGTTGCCCAGCGTCGCGCTGCCGGTGACATTGGTGGACGACGCCGTTGCCGGATTGACCTGTACCAAGTAGGTCGCGCCGCTTTGCAGCGCGAGGCTGCCTGTGATGTTCACCGTGCCGCCCGCCGTTGCGCCGCCGGGAGCAAATGTGCCGCTGCTGATGGTGGTGGCGCCATTGATGCTGCCGCTGCCGGTGAAGGTGCCGCCGCTGATATTTACGGCGCCATTGATGCTGCCGCTATTGGTGACGGTGCCCGCGGTGGAAGTGAGCCTTCCCGCCAAAGTGCCGAGATTGTCGAAGGTGCCGGCGCTGCGGACATTGCCGGTCCAGGTTGCGCCGGCCGCATTGACCAGCGTGCCGGTATTGGCAGCGACATTCGCAAACGTGCTGCCATTGTTGGTGACGCGCCCGGCATTGTCGAGATCGTCGCGCAGGGTCGCACCGTTGGCGATGTTGATGGTGCCGCTCGCCATGTTCTTGATGCCGCCCGCAGTCGCGATCAGTTCGCCGCCAGTGACGAGGTCGATGGCGCCGCTGTTGGTGAGCAGGCCCTGCAGCGTGTATTTACCGGCCGCGTCGATCTTCAGCGTCGCGCCTTGCGCATTTGTGAAAGTGCTATCGCTGGCGACGATGCCGCCGACAGTGAAAGTGCCGGCATTGTTGGCGATGGCGCCATTGATGGCGCCGCCGGTGACATCGACGATGGCGCTGTTGGTGAGGCCACCTGCGACGAGACCGGCGGTCTGCGTGAACGTGCCGCCGCTGACGAGAACGCCGCCATTGAGCTGGCCGGCATTGGTGGTGATGCCGGCGGTGTTTGTGAGCAGGCCGGACACGGTGCCGCTGGCATTGTTGTTGAACGTCGCGGCATTGGCGACGGCACCGGTGATGGTGAGGTTGTTCTGAAGCGTGCCACCGGTGATCGATGCGCCACCATTGAGTTGGCTGTCATTGGTGGTGATGCCGGCGGTGTTGGTCAGCAGGCCGGAAACAGTGCCGTTGGCATTGTTGTTGAACGTCGCGGCATTGGTGACGGCACCGGTGATGGTCCGGTTGTTATTGACCGTGCCGGTGCCGGAAATATCGACGAGGCCGACGATCAGGTTGTTGTTGATGAGCGTGCCGCCGGTGAC
>CALRZK010000645.1:0-3037 GCA_943372615.1 Bradyrhizobium ivorense
GGTGCCAAGCACCTGGAACAGCGACAGCACCGACAGGCTCAGCGAGACGACGAGCACCCAGCGCGGCCAGCTCTTGCGGCGATAGGCGGCGAGCCAGACCAGATAGACAAACAGCAGCAGCATGCAGGCAGCCACGACACTCGCGGCACCGATGGTACTTTCGGACAGACGAAGATCCGGCGTGCGATCCTGAAACGCGATCGAAATGCAGTCGAGGATCAGGGACGCGTAGAGCAGCACTTCGAAATAGAAGACGTTCTTGGGCAGGTCGGCAGGAACGGTCACGGCAGCACTCACACGTTCATTCCTGTGGGAATTCGAGGCCCATTTCACGGTACCGGTTGGGATCTTCACCCCAGTTCTCGCGCACCTTCACGAACAGGAACAGATGCACGGGCACGCCGACGATCTCGGTGATCTCCCGGCGCGCATCGGCACCGATGGACTTGATGGTGGCGCCGCCCTTGCCGAGCACGATCTTGCGCTGGCTTTCGCGCTCGACAAAGATCGTTTGCTCGATGCGCACGGAATTGTCCTTGCGCTCCTGCCAGCTGTCGGTCTCCACCGTCGATTGATAGGGCAGCTCCTGATGCAGCTGGCGGAAGATCTTTTCGCGGGTGATTTCGGCTGCGAGATGCCGCAGCGGCGCATCCGACATCTGGTCTTCAGGATAGTGATACGGGCCTTCCGGCACGTCGGCGGCGAGCCGCCGGCGCAGATCATCGACGCCATCGCCGGTCATCGCCGAGATCATAAAAGTCTCGTCGAATTTCAGGCGTGCATTGGCGTCGGTTGCCAGTTTCAGCAAGCGCTCCTTGGCGACGATGTCGACCTTGTTGATCACCAGAATCTTCGGATGATTGACCTTCGACAACTGGTCGAAGATCGCCTCGGCCTCTTCATTGATGCCAGCCTTGGCATCGAGCAGCACGCAGACGAGATCGGCATCATGGGCGCCGCTCCATGCGGTCTTCACCATGGCGCGATCGAGGCGACGCTTGGGCGCGAAAATGCCGGGGGTATCGACGAGAATGATCTGCGCGTGGTCCTCGATGACGATGCCGCGGATCAGCGCGCGCGTCGTCTGCACTTTTCGCGAAACGATGGTGACCTTGGAGCCGACCAGCGCATTCACCAGCGTGGACTTACCGACATTGGGCGCACCGATCAGCGCGACGAAACCGCAGCGGGTGTTCTGCGGGGCGCCTTCGGCTTCGTGGGCAACGTCGTCGTTCAAGTCATCATCCTTCAAGATTTCACGCCTTCGCGCTCTAGCATGGCAGTGGCTGCGGCCTTCTCAGCGGCGCGCTTGCTGCCGCCCTCGCCTTCGGCCGATGCGAGTCCGCTCACATCCACCGCGATTTTGAAATGCGGATCGTGATGCGGCCCGGATCGGCCGACTTCACGATAGGCCGGCGTCGGCAGACCGCGCCCTTGCGCCCATTCCTGCAATACGGTCTTGGGATCGCGCAGCGGCCGCACCGGCTTGCGCATGCGCTCCGTCCAGTTGCGTTGGACAAAAGCTTCTGCAGCGGGATAGCCGCCATCGAGGAAGATCGCGCCGATCACCGCTTCACAGATGTCGCCGAGCACCGACTTGCGCAAGCGCTGGCCGACACCGGCGCCAACCTGACCGAGCTTGATGCCATCCTGAAAACCGAGCGCGCGCGCGACATCGGCGCAGGCTTCCTTGCGCACGAGATCGGCGAGCCGCTTCGACAACTCACCTTCATCACCATTCGGGAAGGCGCGATACAACATGTCGGAGATCACGAGGCCGAGCACATGGTCGCCCAGAAACTCGAGGCGCTGATAGCTCTCACCGCGGCTGCGCTGTGATTTCAGCGCCGAGACATGCGTAAACGCCGTCTCAAGGAGTTGCGCATCCTTGAACTCATGACCGATCCGCGTCTCGATTTCGGCGGCGGCAGCCTTGGCCTCGGCACGTGCGCGTTTCTTGCGCTGGGCCGCGGTCTCCTTCGGTGCCTCGGGCACCGGGCTGTGATCGTCGGAATTCGGCGCTGTCGCGGTCTCGATGGTTTTGGTGTGATCGTCCGTCATCGCACAATGGAGAAAATGCGGCTCCAGCGCACGGCCGTCGGCCAGCGCCAGATCTGCCAGGCCTGCTCGCCTTCGGCGATCGAGAAGAAGATCATCTGCGCGCGGCCGATCAGATTTTCCGATGGTACGTAACCGACGGCCGACTGCACGCGGCTGTCGGTGGAATTGTCGCGGTTGTCGCCCATCATGAAGAAGTGGCCGGCAGGAACCTTGTATTCGATGGTGTTGTCGTAGAAGCCATTATCGACGCAATCGAGCGTCTCATAGCTCACATTGTTCGGCAGCGTTTCCTTCCAGCGCTTCACCCGCGCGGTGGCGTCGGAGCCGCACGGGTCCTCGCCCACGAAATCGCTAAGACGCTCGCGCTGCACCGGCTTGCCGTTGATGTAGAGGAGCCCCTCTTTCATCTGCACGGTGTCGCCGGGCATGCCGATCACGCGTTTGATGTAATCGGTGGTGTCATCCTTAGGCAGGCGGAACACGACCACGTCACCGCGCGCGGGATCGGAGCCGAAGATGCGACCGGAAAAGATGTTGGGCGACAACGGGATCGAGTAATGGCTGTAGCCATAGGAATATTTGGACACAAACAGGTAATCGCCGACCAGCAGCGTGGCCTTCATGGAACCCGATGGGATGTTGAAGGGCTGGAACAGGAAGGTTCGGATCACCAGCGCGATGAGCAACGCATTGATGACGACGCGGACGGTCTCGCCGAAGCCGCTTTCAGTCTTGGTCCCCGAAGTCACGCTCATCGCTTTCCCGATTCCCGCGCCAAGGGGCGCAGATGGCCTCTGCATGACGCGCCAAGGCTCAGGCACGGCAGGCAAAATGCATCAATTTCAATTGGTTACAACAAAGTCCTGCCAAGGCTTTTTGAAGGCGAGAGCAAGAATTCGCGGCGGATCGATCTTCCGCAGGTTTAAACGGTTGTCAGTGGAGGTGCAATGAATTGCCCCGTCACGGCGCGGTGAAG
>CALRZK010000646.1:0-3033 GCA_943372615.1 Bradyrhizobium ivorense
AGAGTTCCAGCACTTCATCGGGCTGGTAATATGGCTTCGGCTCCCAGTTGTAGTGCATGTGGGCGTCGAAGATCTCGATCGGCTCATTGGCGCGCGCAGGCGCCGCAAAGCACGCGGCGAGAACAAGCGCCGCGCTGAATGCTTTCATCGACATCGTGATGCTCCTACTCCGCCGCCACAACACGCGGCCGGCCGTCCTGCTCGTCGTCCACGATCTGCGGCTGCAGCTTGCGCTTCAGCTTGAGATCGATGCGATCGAGATAGATGTAGATCACCGGCGTAATGAATAGCGTCAGCAGTTGTGACAGGCAGAGGCCGCCGACCACGGCAACGCCGAGCGGTTGACGCAATTCGGCGCCGGCGCCGGCGCCGATCGCGATCGGCAGCGTGCCGAAGATTGCCGCGAAGGTGGTCATCATGATCGGCCGGAAACGCAGCAATGCCGCCTCGCGGATCGCATGTTCGGCGGAGAGACCGACGCGGCGGCGCTCCAGCGCAAAATCCACCATCATGATGGCGTTCTTCTTGACGATACCCACCAACATCACGATGCCGATCATGGCGATCACCGACATTTCCATCTTGAACAGCATCAGCGTCAGGATGGCGCCGATGCCCGCCGATGGCAGGCCGGAAATGATCGTGATCGGATGGATGAAGCTCTCATAGAGAATGCCGAGGATCACGAAGGCCGCGAAGACTGCCGCGAGGATCAAGACACCCTGCCCGCGCAACGAATCCTGGAACACCTGCGCGGTGCCGGAGAAGCCGGTGGCAATCGTCACCGGCAGCTTGCTGTCACTTTCGATCTTCGTGATCTGGTCAACCGCATAGCCGAGCGAATAGCCGGGCTGCAGGTTGAACGAGATCGTCACGGCCGGCTGCTGGCCCTGGTGATTGATCTGCAGCGGCCCCACCGTCGGCACCAGTCTGGCCACAGCGCTCAGCGGAATGGTCTGGTTGGCCGATGTCTTCATATAGAGTTTCGAGAGATCGCTGGGATCGACGCGGAACTGGGGCTGCGCTTCGAGGATGATCTGATAGTCGTTGGTCGGCGTGTAGATCGTGCCGACCTGACGCGCGCCAAAGGCGTTGTAGAGCTGGTTACGCACTTGATCGACAGTGATGCCGTAGACCGCCGCTTTCTCACGATCGATATCGACCGTCATCTGCGGATTCTTGATGTAGAGGTCCGTCGTGACATCAAGCAGGCCCGGCACCTTGGAGATCGCATCGCGCATCTCCGGCGCAAGACGATATAGCTGCTCGGTATCGCTGCTCTGCAGGACGTATTGATACTGACTCTTCGACGGCCGGCCGCCGATATTCAGGGTCTGGATGCTCTGGAAGAAGGCCTGTAGGCCAGGCACCGCCGTCGCCTTCTGGCGCAGGCGCGCCATCACGACCGGCGCTGCCTCGCGCTCCTTCTTCGGCTTCAGCGCCACGAACAGGCGACCGTAATTGGCAGTCGCGTTCGGTCCGCCGGAGCCGACGGTGGAGTTGATATAATCAACAGCCGGATCGGATTTCAGCACATCGACAAGCGCAGCCTGACGAGCCTTCATGGCCTCGAAGGAGGTATCGGTGGCGGCCTCGGTGATGCCGGTGAGGAAGCCTGTGTCTTCCTGAGGGAAGAAGCCCTTCGGCACGACCATATAGAGCCAGATGGTGCCGCCGAGCGTGGCAAGCGTGACCAGCAGCATCACCGCCTTATAGGCGAGCACGCGATCCAGTGCCCACTCATAACCGCGCAGCCAGCTTGCGAACATGCGCTCGAACAGCCGGAGAACAACGTTCTCCGTGTGATTGGGATCATGCGCCCGCAGCACACGTGCGCATAGCATCGGCGTCAGGGTCAGCGAGACGAAGCCGGACACGATGATCGCGACGGAGATGGTGACGGCGAATTCGCGGAACACGCGGCCGACGATGCCGCCCATCAGCAACACCGGGATGAACACGGCGATCAGCGAGAACGTGATCGAGATAATCGTGAAACCGATCTCGCGCGCGCCCTTGAGCGCCGCTTCGAACGGCTTCATGCCATGTTCGATGTGGCGGACGATGTTTTCCAGCATGACGATGGCGTCGTCGACCACGAAGCCCACCGACAGTGTCAGCGCCAGAAGCGTCATGTTGTTGATGGAGTAGTCCATCATATACATGACCGCGCAGGTGCCGAGGAAGGAGATCGGCACGGCCAGCGCCGGGATAAAGGTGGCGGAGGCCGAGCGCAGGAACAGGAAGATGACGATGATCACCAGCACGACGGCGATCAACAGAGTCTCTTCCACGTCGGCCACGGCCTCACGGACCGAGATCGAGCGATCCATCATCATATTGACCTCAACCGAGGCCGGAATCTGCGCACGCAGCGACGGCAGTCGCGCGCGCACGGCATCGACGACCGCCACGGTGTTGGCATCAGGCTGCTTCTGGATCGCCAGCACGATGGCGCGTTCACCATTCAGCCAGGTCCCGACCTTGTCGTTCTCTACGGCATCGTAAATCTTGGCGACTTCGTTCAGCTTGACCGGCGAACCATTGCGCCAGGCGACCACGATCTGGCTGTAATCGGCAGCCTTGGTCATCTGGCCCGATGCCTGCAACGAGATGTCCTGCTTCGGCCCGTTGAGCGTTCCGACCGGCGTCGAGGAATTGGCACGCGACACCGCGGTGCGGATATCTTCCAGCGACAGGCCACGTGCAGCCGCGGCTTCCGGATCAGCCTGAACGCGAATAGCAAATTTCTGCGTGCCGTAGATCAGCACCTGGGCGACGCCCGGGATCTGCGACAGCGCCCGACCGATCGTGATGTCGCCAAACTCGTTGACGGTGGAAAGCGGTAGCGTCGACGAGCTCAGCGCGATGAACAGCACCGGGAAATCGCCGGGGTTCACCTTGCGGAAACTTGGCGGGATCGTCATCTCGATCGGCAATCGTCGCTGCGCAATGGTCAATGCGGTCTGCACGTCGAGTGCTGCGGCATCGATGCTGCGATTGAGATCGAACTGGATGGTGATCTGCGTCGTG
>CALRZK010000647.1:0-3030 GCA_943372615.1 Bradyrhizobium ivorense
CGGAAGTGCAGTTGCGATACCTGCCGCAGCCACGGCGATGATGGCAAGATTCCTACTCATGACGTGCCTCCTCGTTTGTTATTCGATGGGGAAGCAATCCATGGTGGCAGGGTTCGTTCCGGGGCGGTGTTACGAATCCGTTAGATAAAGGTGCGGTTGGTACGGGAACCAAATGCACGGTCTCGGCAGGAAACGAGAGATCGTAGGATGGGTAGAGCGTAGCGAAACCCATCATTCTGTTGTTGCGGCAAACTCTGCCGATGGGTTTCGCTCCGGCGCAAACGCGCCTGCGCTCTACCCATCCTACGACCTCATTCCGCCGCCGTGATCGCATTTGTCGGCGTAGGACGGTCGGTGATCTGCTGGCCGAACAGACTACCGACCAGCTCGACCATCACGCGCGCCGTGCGTCCACGCTCATCCAGGAACGGGTTGAGCTCAACCACATCCAGCGAACACATCAGCCCGCTGTCGTGCAGCAGCTCCATGATGAGATGCGCCTCGCGATAGGTCGCCCCACCCTGCACCATGGTGCCGACGCCGGGCGCTGTGATGGGATCGAGGAAATCCACATCCAGCGAGACATGCAGCATGCCATTGCGGGCTTTGACGCGCTCGATGACACGGCGGATCAGCACACCGACGCCGAATTCGTCGATCTGGCGCATGTCGATGAGCGAGATGCCGCGCTGCTTCACCAACTCTTTTTCAAGCTTGTCGATGGAGCGGATACCGAACAGATCGAGATGCTCCGGCGTGATGGATGCGCGCGGCTCATCGCCGAGCAGACCATCAAGACCGGGCTCGCCACACAGAAACGCTGCGGACATGCCGTGCATATTGCCACTGATGGTCGTGGCCGGCGTGTTGTAGTCGGCATGGGCATCGAGCCAGAGCACAAACAGCTCGCGCCCCTGCGCCTGCCAGTGCCGCGCGACACCATTCACCGAGCCCATGGACAGGCTATGATCACCGCCGATGAAGATCGGCAAGGCACCGGACGCGGCGAGCGTATGCGCCCGCGCGCTGAGCGCCTGAACATAGGCCTGGATGTCGCGATAATGTTTTGCGGTAGCTGGCGGCGCATCGTCACTTGTCGGCGTCGGCATCGCGAGATTGCCGTGATCCTCGACGGCGAAACCAAGCTCTTCCAACAGCGGCTTCAGCCCCGCCGTCCGCATCGCATCCGGCCCCATCAAGGTGCCGAGCTGCGAGGCGCCGATCTCGACGGGGGCGCCCAGCAAGGCGATGCGGTTCGGGCGGAAAGGCTGGCTCATAGATGCGCTCCTGAATGGCCGCCGCGTTTGTCATCACCGCGCGGCGAAATCATGAAAATATTGTCCGAAATGCGCTTTCCGCAGTGCAACGCAATCGAGGCGTCGCCGTTATAGTGCGCGTTTCATTCCAATATTTTGACCGAACGGGGCAATCGTGAGCAAAGCTGTTGAAGAAGGCCTTCCCTATCCGCTTGGCGCGCATTGGGACGGCAACGGCACCAATTTCGCGCTGTTCTCCGCCAACGCCACCAAGGTCGAGATCTGCCTGTTCGACGGCGATAAAGAGACCCGGATCGAACTGCCGGAATATACCGACGAGATCTTTCATGGCTATCTGCCCGATGTCGGCCCGGGCCAGTATTATGGCTATCGCGTCCACGGCCCCTATGAGCCCGAAAAGGGCCACCGCTTCAATCCGAACAAGCTCCTGCTCGACCCCTATGCACGCGCCCATGCCGGCACGCTGATATGGGACCCGGCCGTGTTCGGCTACAAGATGGAGACCGGCGACGATCTCACTTTCGACGAGCGCGATAGCGCGCCGTTCATGCCGAAATGCGTGGTTGTGGATCGCGATTTCGACTGGACCGGCGAAGCCGGCCGTCAGCCGGTGCCATGGGATCGCACCATCGTCTACGAAACCCATGTGAAGGGTTTCACCAAGCTCAATCCGAACGTGCCGGAAAAACTGCGCGGCACTTATGCCGGCTTCGGCTCGCCCGCCTCCGTGGATTATCTCCGCGATCTCGGCATCACCTCGGTCGAGCTGTTGCCCGTCCACACCTTCATCAATGATGACTATCTGTTAAAGAAGAAGCTGGTCAATTACTGGGGCTACAACACCATTGGCTTCTTTGCCCCCGATCCGCGTTATGCCTCGGACGTGCCAAACTCCCTGCGCGAGTTCAAGGAGATGGTGGCAAAGCTGCATGCCGGCGGCCTCGAGGTCATCCTCGACGTGGTCTATAACCACACCGCCGAAGGCAATGAACTCGGCCCGACGCTGTCCTTCAAGGGCATCGACAATGCCAGCTATTACCGCCTGATGCCGGACAAGCCGCGCTACTACATCAACGACACCGGTACGGGCAACACCGTCAATCTCTCCCATGCCAATGTCATTCGCATGGTGACGGACAGCCTGCGCTACTGGGTGCGCGAGATGCATATCGACGGCTTCCGCTTCGATCTCGGCACCATTCTGGCCCGCGAGGTCTCGGGCTTCACCGAGCAGAGCGGCTTCCTCAAGGCCGTGAACCAGGATCCGTTGCTCACCACTGTGAAGCTGATTGCCGAGCCCTGGGATATTGGCCCCGGCGGCTATCAGGTCGGCGGCTTCCCGCCGGGCTGGGCCGAATGGAACGACAAGTTTCGCGACACCACGCGCGACTTCTGGCGCGGCGAAGCGCCGGTCTCGGCGCTCGCACCGCGGCTCGTCGCCTCCGGCGACATGTTCAATCATCAAGGCCGCCGCGCCTGGGCCAGTGTCAATTTCGTCACTGCCCATGACGGTTTTACGCTGAACGACAACTTCAGCTACAACGAGAAACACAACGAGGCGAATGGCGAGGACAACAAGGACGGTCACTCGCATAACCGTTCGTGGAATTGCGGCGTCGAAGGCCCGACCGACAACAAGGACATCATCGCGCTCCGTGAGCGCCAGAAGCGTAACATGCTGGCGACGCTGCTCTTCGCCCAGGGCACGCCGATGCTGCTCGGCGGCGATGAATTCGGCCGCACCCAGAAGGGC
>CALRZK010000648.1:0-3023 GCA_943372615.1 Bradyrhizobium ivorense
TGGCCCCCCTCTCCCGCGCGCAAGAGCGCGCGACCTCTCCCCGGTGGTGAGAGGTGACAGCGCGTCGCTTCGACACTGAGTACAACCAGCGCTGTAGTTGAGCCTGCCCGGTTCCGCCGCTAGTTTGCGGCCATGACGAATCCCGCCGCCACCATCGATGCCGCGACCGAGGACAATCTCGCCGTCGCTTATCCCACGCCGCTGCTGCGGATCGACGCCGTGTCGAAGCGCTTTGGCGCGCATGTGGCGGTCGACGGGCTGTCGCTCGACATCAAGGAAGGCGAGTTTTTCGCGCTGCTTGGCCCATCCGGCTGCGGCAAGACCACGCTGCTGCGCATGCTGGCCGGCTTCGAGACGCCGGACAGCGGCAAGATCGAGCTGAACGGCGAGGACATCGCCGCCGTGCCGCCGCATCAACGGCCGGTCAATATGATGTTCCAGAACTATGCGCTGTTTCCGCATCTCAGCGTGCGCGACAATATCGGCTTCGGGCTGAAGAATGCGGGCCTCACCCGCCCGGGCATCGATGCGCGCGTGGCGCAGATGATCTCGCTGGTGAAGCTGAATGGGCTTGAAAAGCGCAAGCCGCATCAGCTTTCGGGTGGGCAAAAGCAGCGCGTGGCCCTGGCGCGCGCGCTGGCGCGGCACCCAAAACTGCTGCTGCTCGATGAGCCGCTGGCGGCGCTCGACAAGAAGCTGCGCGAAGAGACACAGGTGGAGCTGATGCGGCTGCAGCGCCAGCTCGGCCTCACTTTTGTGATCGTCACCCATGATCAGGACGAGGCGATGTCCATGGCGGATCGCATCGGCGTGATGAAGGATGGACGCCTGCAGCAGGTGGCGACGCCACGGCAGCTCTATGAAACGCCGGCCTCGCGCTGGGTGGCGGAGTTCGTCGGCGACATCAACTTGATTGAAGGCGATATCCGCGTCCGCGACGGGCATCGGCTGACCGTCGAGGGCCGCGGTACCGGCACATTGTTCGCGACGCTGCCAAAAGAGCCGATCGACAGTCTCGCGGTGTGTGTCGCGATCCGGCCCGAAAAGATCAGGCTGTCGCGGCGCGGGCTTGCCGCAGGGCTCAACCATTCCGGCGGGATGAACAGCCTTGAGGGCCTGGTCGATGAGGTCGGCTATCTCGGTGGTCGCTCGGTCTACAAATTGAAGCTCGATCACGGCGCGACGCTGCGCGTGGCGCTGGCGAATACGGCGCGGCTCGATGTCGATGCCTACGCGATCGGCGAGCGTGTCACCGCCTGGTTCACGCCGGACGATTGCGTGGTGCTGCCGCGATGAATGCGAAACGCCTGTTCACAGCACCTGCACGGCGGATGGCCATCCCGCCTTATGTCTGGATGGTGCTGTTCTTCCTGCTGCCTTTCGCTTTCGTGGTGAAGATCAGCCTGTCGCAGACCACATTGGCGCAGCCGCCTTATCTGCCGGTGTTCGGCCTCAGTGATGGCTTTGCCGGATTGAAGGATGCGTTCGGCGCATTGTCCTTCGATAATTTTCGCTCGCTGCTGGCGGACCAGCTCTACATCTCGTCTTATCTGCGCAGCATCACGGTCGCGTTGACATCGACGCTGTTGCTGCTGGTGATCGGCTATCCCATTGCCTATGCCATGGCGCGGCTGCCGTCGCGCTGGCAGGGCATCGCCATGATGCTGGTGATCGTGCCGTTCTGGACTTCGTTTCTGATCCGAATCTATGCCTGGATCAACATCCTGCAGCATGACGGCCTGCTCAATCAGATCCTGATGGCGCTGCATATCGTGTCCGCGCCGGTGGTGTGGCTATCGACCGATACCGCGATGTATCTCGGCATCGTCTATTCCTATCTGCCCTTCATGATCCTGCCGCTCTATGCGACGCTGGCAAAGATGGATCCGTCGCTGCTGGAAGCCGCCGCCGATCTTGGCGTCTCGCGCGCGAATGCATTCTGGATGGTGACGGTGCCGCTGTCCTGGCGCGGTGTCTTTGCCGGCGCGCTGCTCTGCTTAATTCCGATCACCGGCGAATTCGTGATCCCGGATCTTTTGGCAGGTTCGGACTCGATGATGATCGGGCAGACGCTGTGGCTGGAATTCTTCACCAACAAGGACTGGCCGCTGGCCTCGGCGCTGGCTGTTGTGCTGCTCGCCGTGCTGCTGGTGCCGCTCGTGGTCTATGATCAGGTGCAGCGCCGCCAGCTGGAGCGCCGCTGATGTCGTCGCATCCGCTCCGCCTGTCGCGTTTCAATCTCGTCTCGCTCGTGCTCGGCTTTGCGTTCCTGTATCTGCCGATCGTCATTCTCGTCATCTATTCGTTCAACGCCTCGCGCCTGGTGACGGTGTGGGGCGGCTGGTCCACGCGCTGGTACACGGAGTTTTTCAACGACCGCGCGATGCTGGATGCAGCGTGGATGTCGCTGCGCGTCGGCGCGGCTTCTGCGACATTGGCCACGATACTCGGTACCTTGGCGGCGGTCGCGCTGACCCGCGGCGGCGGCTTTCGCGGCCGGGCCGCGATGTCCGGCATGCTCTATGCACCGCTGGTGATGCCGGAAGTGATCACCGGCCTGTCGCTGCTGCTGCTGTTCGTCGCCATCGATGCCGGCCGCGGCTTCTGGACGGTGACCATCGCGCATACGACGCTGACCATGTGTTTTGTGACTGTCGTCGTGCAGTCGCGCCTCGCCGCACTCGATCGCAGCCTGGAGGAGGCTGCGATGGATCTCGGCCGCGATCCTTTTCGCGCATTTGTGTCAGTGACATTGCCACTGATCTGGCCGGCGATCGCCGCCGGCTGGATGCTGGCCTTCACGCTGTCGCTGGATGATCTCGTGATCGCAAGTTTTACGACCGGGCCGGGTTCAGCGACGCTGCCAATCCGCATCTATTCTGAAGTGCGGCTGGGCGTGAAGCCGGAGATCAATGCGATCTGCACACTGATCGTGGGATTCATCACGGTGCTGATCGTCGCGGCATCGCTGGCGACGAAACTGTCGAGCAGTAAAGGCGAGAGTGCGGCGCCATTGTAATTCA
>CALRZK010000649.1:0-3021 GCA_943372615.1 Bradyrhizobium ivorense
AGGTCCAGCTGTTTTGCGCTCTACGAAGTTGGTGATGCCCGGCCTCGTGCCGGGCATTTGCATTTTCTATCCGTAAATCCACGTATGGCCGGTCTCCGGCTCTCGGCACATGATCACCGTCAAACGGAGGTCCTGCATCATGCATCACGGCGACATCTCATCGAGCAAGGACGCGGTCGGCGTCGCGGTCGTGAATTACAAGATGCCCCGTCTGCATACCAAGGCCGAGGTGCTGGCGAACGCCCAGAAGATTGCCGACATGATCGTCGGCATGAAGGTTGGTCTGCCCGGCATGGATCTCGTGATCTTCCCGGAATATTCGACCCAGGGCATCATGTATGACGAGAAAGAGATGTATGAGACCGCATCTCAGGTGCCCGGTGAGGAAACCGAAATCTTTGCCGAGGCGTGCCGCAAGGCCAAGGTCTGGGGCGTGTTCTCTCTGACCGGGGAACGGCACGAACAGCATCCTCATAAGGCGCCGTACAACACGCTGATCCTGATGAATGACAAGGGAGAGATCGTTCAAAAGTATCGCAAGATCATGCCGTGGGTGCCGATCGAGGGCTGGTATCCCGGCAACTGCAC
This sequence comes from Bradyrhizobium ivorense, assembly GCA_943372615.1. Taxonomy (GTDB): domain Bacteria; phylum Pseudomonadota; class Alphaproteobacteria; order Rhizobiales; family Xanthobacteraceae; genus Tardiphaga; species Tardiphaga ivorense_A. The sequence continues at coordinate 589 of CALRZK010000649.1, forward strand.
CTATGTTTCCGAAGGTCCGAAAGGGTTGAAAGTCTCGCTGATCATCTGCGATGACGGCAACTATCCCGAGATCTGGCGCGACTGTGCCATGAAAGGCGCCGAACTCATCGTGCGCTGCCAGGGCTACATGTATCCGGCCAAGGACCAGCAGGTGTTGATGGCCAAGGCGATGGCCTGGGCCAACAACACCTATGTGGCTGTGGCCAATGCGTCGGGCTTCGATGGCGTCTATTCGTATTTCGGCCATTCGGCGATCATCGGATTCGATGGTCGCACGCTGGGCGAATGCGGCGAGGAGGATTACGGCATCCAGTATGCGGCGCTGTCGAAGTCGCTGATCCGCGATGCGCGCCGCAACGGCCAGTCGGAGAACCATCTCTTCAAGCTGCTGCATCGCGGCTATACCGGCACCATCAATTCCGGCGAGAGCAACAAAGGCGTGGCAGCTTGCCCGTTCGATTTCTATTCGACCTGGGTCAACAATCCCGATCAGGCGCGCGAGAATGTCGAAGCCATCACGCGCCGGACCGTGGGGGTCGAGGAATGTCCGATCGAAGGACTGCCGCATGAGGGCATGCTAAACGATCGGTGATGGTTGTGGGGGTTACAACACCGTCTTGAACGGCGTCACATCGATCTCCGCGGCCTGCAATCCGGCTCGCACCTGACGGCCGATCTCGACAGCGCCGTGCGTGTCGCCGTGGATGCAGACGGTATCCATCTTCATCTTGATGACCTTGCCGGTGACGGAAATGACTTCTCCGGTCTGAGCCATCTTCACGACGCGGTCGGCGATCATCTTCGCATCATGCAGCACCGCGCCGTCTTTCTTGCGCGAGACGAGATTGCCGTTGTCCTCATAGGCGCGATCGGCGAACACTTCATGCGCCAGCGGCAGGCCGGCGGCTTCGCCGGCGGTGACGAGCTTCGAATTCGCCAGCACCACGAAGGTGAGATTACGGTCCACCGCCTTGATGCCTGCGGCGATCGCCCGGGCCGTCATGTCATCCTCGCAGGCGACGTTGGAGATCGCGCCGTGCGCCTTTACGTGGGTGACCTTGTAGCCCTCCATCGCGGCGATGCCCTGCAGCGCGCCGATCTGATAGGCGATCAGGTTTTCGATCTCGAGCGCGGTGAGCCCGACGATCGGACGGCGCCCAAAACCGTGAAGGTCGCGATAGCCGGGATGGGCGCCGATCTTGACGCCGCGCGCCTTGGCGAGTTGGACGGTCTTGCGCATCACATCGGCATCGCCGGCGTGATAGCCGCAGGCAATATTCACCGATGTCGCGAGATCAATCATCGCGGCATCATTGCCCATCTCCCACATGCCAAAGCTCTCGCCGAGGTCGCAGTTCAGATCGATGCTCATGAGGGCTCTCCCGGTCGGTTAGGTGTTCGCTGTTGCGGCCTGCCATGTCGCGTCATTGATGGCGTCGATTGCGGTGCCGGCAACATTGGCGTTGAGCAATGCCTTGATGTCGAGCATCAGGATGTTGGAATCGTGGACACGCGACGGCAGGCTCTGCAGCAATTCCGCATAGACGCGATACGCCGCCTGCGCCTCTGCCATGGTGATCGCCTTGAAACGGAACGGCATACCGGGCTGGGTCTGGCCGAAGCGGCCGAGATCGGCTGAAATCACGGTCGCGATCTTCGGATAGCCGCCGGACGTACCGCGGTCGGGCATCAACACGATGGGCTGGCCATTGCCAGGCACCTGGATCGAGCCGTTCACCGTGCCGTCGGAAACGATGTTGTGACCGTGCAAATGCTTGATGACCGGGCCTTCGAGGCGATAGCCCATGCGGTCGCTGGTGGCCGAGATCTTCCAGTCGCTGTTGAGAAAGAGGTCTTTGCCTTCGGCGAATTCGTCGTCCTGCGGGCCCAGTACGACGCGGATCGGACCGTCGGCGGCCGAGGGGAGTTCAATGCGCTTCTCAGTGGTCGCGCTCGCGGTTGCGACCAGCAATTCGTCATCGGCCTGCAGCGGGCGCGGATAGGGGCTACCGAGGCCAGCGCGGGCATTGACCGCAAGGCTGCCGAACATCGGCTCACCACGCACGCCGCCTTCGATGGCGAGATAACCGAATGTGCCGGAGCGGGCGACGCCGATATTCAGGCTCTCGCCATCGGCCAATGTAACCGTGGTGTTGACGGTGAACGGCGTGCCGGCGACGTCGGCCGGGCGCAGCGCACCTGTCAGCGCAACGCGGACTGCGCCTCCCTTTGCGGTGAAGACGGAATTGAGCGGGCCGAGTTCGATGGTGGCAGCGAATAGCGGATTGCCAAGCAGCGCATTGGCAGCCGCCATCGCCAGACGATCGACCGCGCCGGATGGCACAAGGCCATAGCGCTGTGCGCCAAAACGGCCGACGTCCTGCACCGATGTGCCGGGGCTCACGGAAGCGACGATCAGCTTGCTCATGACGG
>CALRZK010000650.1:0-3019 GCA_943372615.1 Bradyrhizobium ivorense
CATCTACGAGGTCCATCTCGGCTCATGGCGCCGCAAAGGCGACAATGAATGGCTGAGCTATCGCGATCTCGCCGGGACGCTGCCGCAATATGCCAAGGATCTCGGCTTCACCCATATCGAATTCCTGCCCGTCAACGAGCATCCGTTCGACGGCTCATGGGGCTATCAGCCCACCGGCATGTATGCGCCGACCAGCCGCTTCGGCTCGCCCGAGGATTTCGCAGCGCTGATCGATGCCTGCCACGCCGAAGGGCTGGCCGTGCTGCTCGACTGGGTGCCCGGTCATTTCCCCGACGATCCGCACGGTCTCGGCCAGTTCGATGGCACTGCCCTTTATGAACATGCCAACCCGCTGCAGGGCCGGCATATGGACTGGGGCACGCTGATTTATAATTACGGGCGCACGGAAGTGGTGAACTTCCTGGTCTCCAATGCGCTGTTCTGGATGGACCGCTACAATATCGACGGTCTGCGCGTCGATGCGGTGGCCTCCATGCTCTATCTCGATTACAGCCGCGCCGAAGGCGCGTGGATCCCGAACAAATATGGCGGCCGCGAGAATATCGAGGCGATCGAATTCTTGCGCCGCTTCAATCGCGAAGTGTTCGGAAAATTCCCCAATGCCACCACTGCCGCGGAAGAGTCCACCTCATGGCCGCAGGTGTCGCGTCCGGTCGAATTCGGCGGGCTCGGATTCGGCTACAAGTGGAACATGGGCTGGATGCACGACACGCTGAATTACATCAGCAAGGATCCGATCTATCGCCAGCACCAGCACAACGATATTCTGTTCGGGCTGCAATATGCGTTCTCGGAAAACTTTATCCTGCCGCTGTCGCATGACGAAGTCGTGCACGGCAAACGCTCGATCCTCGGCCGCATGCCGGGCGACGACTGGCAGCGTTTTGCCAATCTGCGCGCTTATTATTCCTTCATGTTCGGCCATCCCGGCAAGAAGCTGATGTTCATGGGCTGCGAATTCGCCCAGGAGCGCGAGTGGAACCACGACCATTCGCTGGACTGGCACCTGCTCGAACAGGACAAGCATGCCGGCATCCATTCGCTGATCCGCGACCTCAACACGCTGTATCGCGACACGCCCGCGCTGCACGAGCTCGATTGCGATCCGGCCGGTTTCGAGTGGATGGTGACCGACGACGCGAGCAACAACGTGTTTGCGTGGATCCGCAAGGGCAATACGCCACGGGCGCAATGCCTTGTCGTCGTGAACTTCTCGCCCAATGTCTATCACAACTACCGCGTCCGCGTGCCATTCACCGGCAAGTGGCGCGAGGCGCTGAATTCCGATGCCGCGCTCTATGGCGGCAGCAATGTCGGCAATTCGGGCGAGGTGACAGCCACTGGACTTGTGCCCGAACTCAGCCTCACATTGCCGCCACTCGCCGCGATCTTCCTCGTACCGGAAGCCTGATCGATGCGCCTGTCAGCCGGAACGCCCGCCCGCCTCGGTGCCAGCTGGGACGGACGGGGGACGAATTTTGCGTTGTTCTCTGCCAACGCCACCAAGGTCGAACTGTGCCTGTTCGACGGCCAGGGCCGGCGCGAACTCGAACGTATCGAGCTACCGGAATATAACGAGCACGTCTTTCACGGCTATCTTAACGACGTCTCGCCGGGCCAGCTCTATGGCTACCGGGTACATGGCCCGTATGAGCCGGAACACGGCCATCGCTTCAATGCGCACAAGCTGCTGGTCGATCCCTACGCGAAAAAGCTCGCCGGTCGCCTGGTGTGGAGCGATGCGCATTTCGGCTATCGCACCGGCTCGTCGCGCGAAGACCTCTCCTTCGACCGCCGCGACAATGCCCGCGGCATGCCCAAGGCTGTGGTTGTGGACGAGACCTTCAACTGGGGTCGCCGCGAAGCGCCGCCGAACATCGCGTGGGAAGACACGATCTTCTATGAAGCGCATGTCAAAGGCCTGACCATGGGCCGCAAGGACGTGCCTGCGGCGCTGCGCGGAACCTATCGCGGTCTCGCAGCCCCCTCGATGATCGACCACTTGAAGCGGCTCGGCGTCACCTCGGTCGAGCTGTTGCCCGTTCATGCATTCGTCGATGACCGCCGTCTGGTCGAGATGAAGCTCGTCAATTACTGGGGCTACAATACGCTCAGCTTCTTCGCGCCGGAAGCGCGCTATGGCGCCGACAATCCGCTCGACGCCTTTCGCACCACCGTGGCACGGCTGCACGATGCCGGCATCGAGGTGATTCTCGACGTCGTCTATAACCACACCGCCGAGGGCAACCATCTCGGCCCGACGCTGTCGTTCCGCGGCATCGATAACGCTTCCTATTACTGGCTGATGCCGGACAATGCGCGTTACTACGACGACTTCACCGGCTGCGGCTCATCGCTGAACCTCACCCATCCGCGCGTGCTGCAGATGGTGATGGATTCGCTGCGCTACTGGGTCGAGGTCTGCCATGTGGATGGCTTCCGCTTCGATCTTGCCACCGAGCTCGCGCGCACACCCAGTGGCTTCGATCGTTGCAGCAACTTCCTCACCGCGATCCGGCAAGACCCGGTGCTCGCCAACGCCAAGATGATCGCCGAACCGTGGGATCTCGGCATGGGCGGCTACCAGGTCGGCGCGTTCCCATCGCAATGGTCGGAATGGAACGACAAATATCGCAGCGCCATGCGCCGCTACTGGGCCGGAGAAGGCTCGCTGATCGGCGACGTGTCGCGCCGCATGACGGGCTCGTCCGATACGTTCAATCATGACGGCCGCAAGCAGCGCGCCGGTATCAACCATGTCACCGTGCATGACGGTTTTCCGCTGGCCGATCTGTTTGCCTATAACGAGAAGCACAACGAGGCCAATGGCGAGGACAATCGCGACGGCTCCACCGACAATCACAGCAACAACTTTGGCGTCGAGGGACCGAGCGACGATCCTGCGATCAATGCGCTGCGGCGGCAGCTGCGCAAGAACCAGCTCGCCTGCCTGTATCTCGCCCAGGGCGTGCCGCTGCTGCTCGCCGGCGACGAGGTC
>CALRZK010000651.1:0-3011 GCA_943372615.1 Bradyrhizobium ivorense
ACAAGGTCGAGCGCCAGTGCCGCCGCGATCGAACAGGCGCCGACGATGAACAGCATCCGGTAATCGCCACCGCTGCGCTCGAACACGAATGACAGCCCATAAGCGGCCACCGCTTGGAAGATCGCGAAGGCGACCGTGGCCGTGCTCCACGCCGCCTTCTGCTGTGCGGGCTGATGCGGCAGCAATTCGCCGATCCGGCCGAGCACCAGCGGCACGGTGCCGGTGACGAATGCGCCGACAACGACGCTGGAGACGATCAGACCGGCTCGTCCGAGGTCGAACACAGGCAGCGCCACGGCAATCGCCTCGATGAAGAACGACAGGCGCAGCGCCGCGCCGAAACCGGCACGATCGGCGAGATGGCCTGCAAGCACCGGACCCAGCGTCGCGCCGATCCCGAACAGGACCCAGAATTCGGCGCCGACCTCGACGCCCTGATGCAGCCCGCGCGCCACGTAGTCGACGAGGAGGATCATATGCGGCACCCAGCCTGCAGCGTTCAGGGCGTATTCGCCATACAGCGCGCGCAGGGTGATCGCGCGCGAGCGCCCCGTTGCAGCCGGCTCATGATGGGTCGGCGCCGGTGCATCGGCCTTCTCATGCGGCCAACCGCTCCATGCCAGCGCCGTCAGCAGTGCGGACAGCAGCCCGAGGCCGATCCAGGTCTGGGTGACGCCTCCCTGCAGCAGCAGGGGCACGAGTGTTCCCGATGCCGCCACACCCGCGCCGACACCCATGAAAATGACGCCGCCGGCGAGGCCACGACGCGCCACCGGCACATGCGCCAGCACGGTCGGCGCCGCCAACACCATCAGCGCCCCGCCTGCAAGCCCGGCGGCAAACCGCCAGCCAAAATACCAGGTGAATGACACCGGCTCGGCACAGGCGAAAAAGGCGATCGTCGCCAGCAGCATCATCGCCCGCAGGATGGTGACCACCGACCAGCGGACGGCAAGACGACGCCCCAGCAGGGCGCCGGCCAGATAGCCCGCCAGATTCGCCGCGCCGAGATAGGCAGCCGTCGACGGGTCGAACCAATGGGCGCTGACAATGGCCGGCAGCAGGGGCGTATAGGCGAAACGCGCCAATCCGATGCCGATCAGGCTGGCGCAGAATGCCGACAGCACCGGACGCCACGCCATATCGGGATGACCGAGGACTGATGTCTCGCGGGTTTCGGTTCGACCACCGGACATGACGCAATCTCCAGACTTATTTGTTTTGGAGATGCTAGGTCTTATGATATATCTGAAAAAGCGATTAAATCAGATAAGGCTATCTGCTTTTGAGATAGTGAGAGCCGTATCCCGATTGGATGTGACAGTGAAATCAAGGCGTTGCCGAGCGCCCGGCATGTACGCCTTCATCACTATCGGAGCTTGCTCAGTGATCAAGCTATCTTGAAAAGGAAGATGCGATGGATGTGTCCGATCTTGTGATCTTTGAGGCTGTGTCCCGGCACGGCAGCATGAATCGTGCGGCTTCCGAGTTGAACACCGTCCAGTCCAATGTCACCGCACGCATCCGCACGCTCGAAGACGAACTCGGCGTCAGCCTGTTTCAGCGGCATGCGCGGGGCGTGTCGACGACGCCGGCGGGCCAGAGGATCCTTCCCCTCGTCGCCCGGCTGACCAGACTGCTCGCTGATGTACGAACGGCAGCAAGGGATGATGGCGAGCCCCACGGAAGCCTGCATCTCGGCAGCCTGGAAACGACGACGGCCTTGCGCCTGTCGCCACTGCTGACGCAATTCGCCAGGACCTATCCCCAGGTTCGGCTGATCGTCACCACCGGCACCACGCGCAGATTGCTCGACGACGTCATCAATTGCCGCCTCGAAGGCGCTTTTGTCGCTGGGCCAGTGAACCACCCCGACCTGCACCAGGAAACGGTGTTCACCGAAGAGCTGGTGCTCGTCACGTCACGCCAGATTCGAGACTTGGCCGCGTTGAAGGAGATCGCCGATCTCAAGACCATCGTCTTCCAGGCTGGTTGCTCCTATCGCCAGCGGCTGGATAGCCTGTTCGCCGATATGGGGATCGTCACAGCCAGACCTCTGGAATTCGGCTCGCTCGAAGCCATTATCAGCTGCGTCTCTGCAGGCATCGGCGTCACGCTTCTCCCCAAGGGAATTGTCGCGCCGGCCTGGCAAGCGGGCCGGATTGCCGTTTACGAACTTCCGCATGATGAAGGCCGCGTCGAAACGCTGTTCGTCCGCCGTCACGACGCCTTCGTCTCCAGCGCCCTGACCGCCTTCCTGCAGCTGGCGCGCTCCTGCGTTGGCGGATCGCCCGAAATATCCTTGGAGCTATCCCTGGAGCGGACGGCGGGCTGAGTTCTTTATCCTGCTTCCCGGCTGCGACGATCGCTCGTCATCTCCAAAACATTCAAGGCATCGCGATCATCGGCTGCCCGGGCATCGTCGATATAAGCGACAAGCAGGCGATTGACGGCGTTGGCATCGAGCAGGCGAAAATTCGCCAGACTGATCCAGCCATCAAAGAAGCGATCAACATAACCCACGGGACTGTCTCGCTCCTCGACCCAGTTCGGGCCTATCAGCCCCACCGGATGCACATCCCAATAGCAAGAGATCCAATGCCCGCTTTGCGCGGCGCGGCCGAGAATGCGTCGCCCATCACGTGGCGCCTCGCCCATCGGCCGGAGAAATTGGCCGTATTCCTTCAATATACGCTCGACCTGCATCCAACGCGCTTCCATTTGCGGACAGGCACCGACAGGCGCCGCGCAGCCTACGGTTAATCGGCACCATTGAAATTTGTTTCGGCCCGCGCGAACCAGTGAGTGGACGTGACACGGGCGGCGCTCAACGTGACAAGCGCCATGAGTGGCCAGAATGGTATTTTGGAACCGTCTCGACCGACCTGCCAAAAGGATTGGCAAGCCCTGGCGCGACCTGCGTCGATCACAAGAAATCTATCTAGACGGAAACCAAATTGTTACGGGTTGCTGCACCCCTCACTTAAAGCCCCGTAACCCCATGAAAATTA
>CALRZK010000652.1:0-3011 GCA_943372615.1 Bradyrhizobium ivorense
CATCTCTATCGGCGCAGTCATGAAGCCGGCAGGCCTTGAGGCGTCAGAAGGCGTGCTCTCTGCCGGCTACCTGAAGGATGCGTCCGATCCGCAGTGGAAAGACGATGCCGGCATGAAGAAGTTCATGGCCTTCGTGGACAAATACATGCCGGGCGCCAATGTCGCCGACAGCAACATCCCGTTCGGCTATGCTGCTGCCCAGACCATGGTGCAGGTGCTGAAGCAGTGCGGCGACAATCTCACCCGTGAAAATGTGATGAAGCAGGCCGCCAGCCTGAAGAATTTTGCGCCGGATACTCTGCTCCCCGGCATCAGGATCAACACTTCGGCCAGTGACTTCGCGCCCATCGAACAATCGAAAATGATGCGCTTCAAGAATGGCCAATGGGAATTCTTCGGTGACGTCATCAGCGCTGAAGTCGGCGGCTGACGCATCATTCCATTTTACGGAAAACGAGAGGCCCGTGACCAAGATTGCACGGGCCCTTTTGCTTTTCCGGCCGCTTTTCATTTGAGCCACTGTGCATTCGCGGTAAGACCTCTTCGCAAGCGCGAATGACTGCGCTCGCGCAAGAACAAGATCACGCCTTGCAAGCAAGGGAAGGAACTCGAATGTCCGCTACATCCGTGCGGCTGGCTGCACTCTCGGCCGCCGCCATGTTGCTCGCCGTCTCCTCGACCGCTGTCTTCGCCCAGAAGAAATACGACACCGGCGCCAGCGACACCGAAATCAAGCTCGGCAATATCGTGCCCTATAGCGGACCGGCCTCGGCCTATGGCGCCGTCGGCAAGGCGCAGGCCGGCTATTTCAAGATGATCAACGACAAGGGCGGCATCAATGGCCGCAAGATCAACTTCATCTCTTACGACGACGCCTATTCGCCGCCGAAGGCCGTCGAGCAGACCCGCAAGCTGGTCGAGAGTGATGAAGTGTTGCTGATGTTCTCGGCACTCGGCACACCGTCCAACACGGCGATCCACAAATACATGAACGCCAAGAAGGTGCCTCAGCTGTTCCTGGCCACTGGCGCCACCAAATGGAACGATCCGAAGAATTTTCCTTGGACCATGGGCTATCTGCCCAGCTACCAGAGCGAAGGTCGCATCTATTCGCAGTATCTGCTGAAGGAGAAGCCCGGCGCCAAGGTCGGCGTGCTCTTTCAGAACGACGATTTCGGCAAGGACTATCTCAAGGGTCTCCGCGACGGCTTTGGCGACAAGGCTGCGTCGATCGTCGTCGAGGACAGTTATGAACTGACCGAGCCCACGATCGACTCGCATATCGTGAAGATCAAGGCTGCCAATCCCGACGTGGTCGTCATCTTTGCGACGCCGAAATTCGCCGCGCAGACCATCAAGAAGATCGCCGAACTTGGCTGGAAGCCGACCATGATCGTTCCAGGCGTCAGCGTCTCGGTCGGTCAGGTTTTGAAGCCCGCGGGTCTCGAGAACTCCCAGGGCGTGATCTCTGCGCACTATGCCAAGGACGCCACCGATCCGCAGTGGAAAGACGATCCCGGCATGATCGCCTATAAGGAATTTCTCGCCAAATACGTGCCGGACGGGAACCCTGCGGATTCCTCGCTGATGTCCGGCTACAACATCGCCGTGACCATGGGGATCCTTCTCCAGCAGTGCGGCGACGACCTGACCCGCGCCAATGTGATGAAGCAGGCCGCGAACCTGAAGGACATCCAGCAGCCGACCCTGCTGCCGGGCGTCAAGATCAATACCTCGCCCACGGATTTTGCGCCCATCGACCAGATGCAGATGATGAAATTCGAGGGCGAAAGCTGGAAGCTGTTCGGTGAAGTGATGAAGGGCGAAGTAGGCACGAACTGAGTTCTTCCCCTCTCCCGCCTGCGGGAGAGGGTGCCGAGCGAAGCGAAGGCGGGAGAGGGCCAGCGACGACCAGGGTGGCTACAGGCCCTCTCCCGTCTCGAACCGCTTTGCGGTTCGATCCCCCCTCCCCGCCCGTGCGAAGCGAAGCTTCGCTAGATCGGGCGAGGGGACAAAGCCCATCTTGCCGCCCCCACAATTGCCCGGCATAACCCCATCATGACCGACAAACGCCCCCTGCTCCGCGCCATTTTCGATGCCGCTGTTGCCGCAGCGCATCCCGACGTCATTCTCAGCGCCCACCTGCCGGCGCCGCCGAAAGGCCGCATTATCTGCCTCGCTGCCGGCAAGGGCGCCGCGGCGATGGCTGCCGCGGCCGAGGCGCATTATCTCGACACGCTGAAGCTCGATCCCGAGCGCCTGACCGGCATCGCCACCACGCGCCATGGCCATGGCGTGCCGACCCGTCGCATCCGCGTGGTCGAGGCCGGACATCCCGTGCCTGACGAAGCCGGCATGAAAGGCGCCGACGACACGCTGGCACTTGCCGCCACCGCCACCGCCGACGATCTCTTGCTGGTGCTGATCACCGGCGGCGGCTCGGCCAACTGGACCGCGCCGGTCGCCGGCATCACCTTCCAGCAGAAGCAGCAGCTCAACCGTGCGCTGCTGCGCTCCGGCGCTGTCATCGGCGAGATCAACACCGTCCGCAAACATCTGTCGCGCATCAAGGGCGGCCGCCTCGCCCGCGCCGGTCAGAAGGCTGAAATTCTGTCGCTGGCGATCTCCGACGTGCCGCATGACGATCCCGCGGTGATCGCTTCCGGTCCCACCGTGCCGGACACCACGACGCTCGCGGACGCGCGCGCCATCGTCGCCAAATACAAGCTCGCTGTGGATGATGCAGTCAGTGCCGCGCTGAATGATCCCGCCAATGAAAGCGTGAAGCCGAACGATCCGGCCTTCGCCCGCGCGACCTTCAAGCTGATCGCACGGCCGAAGGAATCCCTCGATGCCGCGGCTCAGGTCGCGCGCGATGCCGGTTACGAGGTGATTGATCTCGGCGCCGATCTCGAAGGCGAGGCTCGCGAGGTCGCGGCTGAACATGCTGCCATGGCGCTGAAAGCACAGGCTGACGGCAAGAAGATCGCCATCGTCTCCGGCGGCGAACT
>CALRZK010000653.1:0-3007 GCA_943372615.1 Bradyrhizobium ivorense
TGATTTCCAGCATGGTCCTGCGCACCTTTGGACGCGCGGCCGCAAGGATGGCGCGGCCCAGAGAGCTCCTCAGGAACGGGCGGCGTCGGCCGATCATGGCGCGGTGAACGGAGAACGGACTGTAAGGGTGCGTGGTTTCCCGAATGATCACGGACCCGGAGTCGAAAACCGCAAAGTCGCTGGGCCACGAAACCTCTTTCATCAAGGCAAACATGGCCGGAAGCGCTGCCTGGCTCATGGCGTCGCGCGCCGAGAGGCCGTCGCTCAGTTGTCGCACTTGCGGCGTCGAGCTGAACTCACCGCTGGGTTCGTCAAACGTCACGAAGCCGTCTTCGATCATGGTGTGGAGGAGGCGATAGGCCGTTGTCCTGTTGATCCCGGTCTTCCGTGCGAGGGTTTGGGCCGAGCTTGGGCCTCCGACATTCAGTTCGGACAGAATTGCCAGCCCCCTCGAAAGGGCCCGGACATTGGGATGCATAGGTCGCTTCCTGTTCACCAGATGAACATTTTGACAATAGGGATGGCAGTTCCGGTCGCCATCCGTCAATGCGAACAAACATAAAAATCAATGGAGGAGACCATGTTCATTCGCAATTTTGCAATCGCATCCACCCTTCTTGTTTCCACCGCTCTGACGACCACGGCTTGGGCGCAGTCAACGGAGAAGGCGGGTGGTATCAGCAACGGGACAGTAAAAATCGGCGTCCTCACCGACCTCAGCGGACCGGCTTCGAGCTCCAACGGCATGGGATCCGTCGTTGCCGCACAGATGGCGGCCGAGGATGCAGCGAACGGTCTCAAGGTCGAAGTGGTGTCGGCTGACCATCAGGGCAAGCCGGATGCCGGAATGGCGATTGCTGGCCGCTGGTTTGATGTAGATGGCGTTGACGCCGTCGCGGACATGCAGGGATCGCCGATCGGTTTTGCCGTGCAAAACCTGTCGAAGCAGAAGAGCAAGATCATGCTCCTGTCGGGTTCGACGTCATCGGACTTCTCCGGAAAGCAGTGCTCGCCGCTCTCGGTACAGTGGACGGTTGATACCTACGGTCTCGCGCAGGGTGCCGCCAAGGCGATCTCCGCCGCAGGCGGTAAGAAGTGGTACTTCCTCACTGTGGATCAGGCCTATGGTCACGCACTGACGCGTGACACGATCGAGCAGGTGAAGAAGAACGGCGGCGAGGTCCTCGCCAATTCGGTCTTCCCGTCGCGCAATTCCGATTTCTCTTCCGTTCTGCTGCGCGCGCAAAGCACCAAGGCGGACGTTATCGCGATCGCATCCGCGAGCGGCGATACCGAAACGGCGATGAAGCAGGCCGAGGAATTCGGCCTCAACGCGAGCGCGAAAATCGTGCCTCTGCAGTCCACCGTTCAGGACATGAAGGGCATTGGCGTGAAGACAGCTCAGGGCGCGTACGAAGTTGCGCCGTTCTACTGGGATCGCAACGAGGAGACGCGCGCCTGGGCGAAGCGGTTCTTCGAAAAGGCGAAGATCATGCCGAGCGGATTTCATGCGGGCGTCTATTCCTCGGTCGTTCACTACCTGAAGGCCGTGAAGGCAACGGGGACGGACGATGCCAACACCGTCATGAAGCAGATGGAATCCCAGAAGGTGAACGACTTCTTCGCCAAGGACGGATACATCCGCGCCGATCGCAAGATGATCCACGACATGTACCTGCTGCAGGTCAAGAAGCCCGGCGAACCGAAGGGCGAATGGGATCTCTACAACGTGCTTCAGACCTTGCCGGGTGAATCCCTGGCGCGGCCGCTCGCCGAGAGCGAGTGCTCGCTCGTCCAAAAGTGAGCGAGCGGCTGATGAGAACTTCAATGCAAGGAGATAACTGATGTCTTTGGCTGTTGTTTGCGCATCGCACACACCGTTGATGTATCGCGGTCCGGCGACCACCGAGACCGAGCAGCGCGTCAAGGACGCATTCGCCGATCTTGGCGCGTGGCTCCGCGATTACAATCCGGATTACATCATTCAGTTCGCGCCGGATCACTTCAACGGGTTCTTCTACGACCTGATGCCCGCATTCTGTGTCGGCGCGGGAGCGGAGTCGCTCGGAGATTGGGGAGGCGGCCTTGGGCCGCTTCCCGTTCCGGAAGAGACCGCCCTCGAACTCACCGACTATCTGCGTGCCGCCGATTTCGATGTTGCGCTCTCGTATCGCATGCCTGTCGATCACGGCTTCGTCCAGATGTGGGAAGCGATGTTTGGTAATTTCCGCTCGATCCCGCTTCTGCCGATTTTTGTGAACGGTGCTGCTCCTCCGCTCCCGACCTATCGTCGTACCCGCATGCTCGGTGAAGCGGTCGGTCGGTTCGCCGCCAAATCCGGCAAGCGCGTCTTGTTCGCGGCTTCCGGCGGCCTTTCGCACGATCCGCCGCTTCCGGACATCCGGACCGCCACCCCCGAGGTCCGTGAACGCCTGATCAACAACCGCCACCAGACGCCTGAAGCACAGAAGGCGCGTGAAGAGAAAGTGCTCGAAGCGGGCGTCCTTGCCGAGGCGGGCAAAGGTCCGTGCGCACCGCTCAATCCGGAATGGGATGCGGAATTCATGCGCATCCTTCGGTCGGGCGATTTCTCGTCTGCCGACAAACTGGACACCGACGAGGTTCGCAAGGCGGCGGGACGTGGGGCTAACGAGGTCCTTTCCTGGATAGCGGCATTCGGCGCTTTGTCCGCTGCCGGAGAATACAAGGTCGAGCGTGAGTTCTACGAGGCGATCCCCGGCTGGATTGCTGGCATGGCGATGATCGCCGCACGTGGATCGGAGACGGCCGCCCGCTGACGGGCGTCTCCGCAAATCAATAAAATCGAAGGAGGTCTCCAATGAGTGCGGATTTCAACACCGACGTGTTGATCATAGGTTCAGGTCCTATGGGTGCTACCACGGCGCTCGGGCTCGCCACTTACGGCGTGCGCGCGCATATGGTGTCACGTTCTGCATGGCTCGCAGATAGTCCGCGGGCCCACATCACCAACCAGCGCGCAAACGAA